>JAIOPP010000076.1 GCA_021413845.1 Planctomycetia bacterium
CCTCTCGCAAACGGGTTATCGAGCCTGTTCGCGCCAATATCGGACGAACGCCGACGCCGGTCAACTTTTTCACCGACGGACGAATGGGAAGACATCGCAAGCCACGTCGCAACCAACACGGTTCGGCCAGGCATTGGAGGCAGACCCATTGCTGGTACTACATGTTGCCGGGCACGAAGAAACGGATGCTTCTATTTGACGAACAAGGTGGCCGCGCCCGCGGCAAGGAAGGTCAGCGCATCGCTGAGCACGCTTTGGCTAGGGCCAAGCTCTTGGGCGAACTGAACTGCAGCGCGGCCGTCGATACGGATTGGATCGTCGCCCGAGCCTGCTCCGAGCCCCTAAATCCATCAAAGAAATGAAAAGCCACGATTGGAACCGCGGTTGACAATCGTTCTCGGCCCAAGACGAACATCGGCAGCCGGCGATCGGCCCGCTCTCGGGCCACTGCTTTTCCTGCAGTCCGATCACAAGTCGAGCGGGTTCGCTTGGTACATCGTCACGCGGAGCCGGAAGACGCGGCACGATCGTAGTATCGCGTCGAGGTCTTGAAACGGGTCAGGGAGATTCCAAAGGTAAGACCGGTCGCCGCAGTCCGTTGCGACGACCGATCGAGGAGCGTTCGCCTAGGGTCTACTTCTTCTCGGCCCGCTTCATGACGTTGGTCTCGAGTTGGCCGAAGACCTGTTCGTGGCGGGCGACGCTCATGCCGAGGGCTTGGAGCAGGCGCTTGGCGGTGTAGTAGTTGAGGACGAGCCGTTGCTCGACGGCGATCGTTTCGCTGGAGCCCATCGGATGGGCGTTGAGGCCGAAGTCGATGATCAGTTCTTCGGGCGTGCCGGTGACGCGGCAGAAGTTGGCGTAGGCGGCGACGAGCTTCGATTCGTCGAGCTTGACCGGTTGCGGTGGGACGGGAGCCGAGTCGTGCGGGGTGGCGGCGGAGACGAGAGCGGTCGGGGTGGTGGCCATGGCAGGCTTCCTTTCAAGTGAGAACGAACGAGACAGTGAGTACCGAAGCAAGGCCGAGCGCAAGCTCAACCGGGCAGATCGAGGTGCGGGTCGAGGCCGAGCGGGTGGGCCGATTCGTTCCGCTGCTTTTCGAAGGCGAGCAGCCGCTTACGGTGCCGGAACTTTCGTGTTTCGACGGCCTTCTGAGCCCGCTTGAACCAGCGTTCGAGATTCGATGACGCTAAGCTATCGGCACCGACGCGAGCGCCGAGCCGGTTGAGTTGTCGCGCGCGACGCGGCGAGAGTCCTTCGCGCAAGAGCTCGTCTTCGAGCGCGAGGTGATAACGAAACGAGCCGGGGTCTCCTTGCCGACCGCAGCGACCGACGAGTTGGCGATCGATCCGAGCCGCTTCGTGCATTTCGCTGACGATCACGTGCAAGCCGCCGAGCGCACGGACGTCGTCTTCCAAGCGGATGTCGGTCCCGCGGCCGGCCATGTTCGTCGCCACGGTCACGCGGCCGCGCTCGCCGGCCCGAGCGATGATGTCGGCTTCGCGGGCCTCTTCGTGGGCGTTAAGGATCTCGTGTGTGATTCCTTCGGCCCGCAGCAACTTCGAGAGATGCAACGAACGATCGATCGAGCGGGTGCCGATCAAGACCGGTCGTCCGACGGCGTTCAGCGCGCGGATCTCGTCGACGATCGCAGTCCATTTCTTGTCGATCGTCGGCAGGATTCGCGTCGGGAGCTTCTTGCGGATCGGCGGCCTGTTGGTCGCGATCGCGCGGACGCCGAGTCGATAGATTCGCTTCAGTTCGCCGGCTGAATCGCGAGCCGTGCCGCTCATCCCGGCGAGGTGACGATAACGAAGGAAGAACTCTTGCACGGTGATCCGCGCGGCTTGGCCGCCGTCGCCAGTCAGCTCGACTTGCTCCTTGGCTTCGACCGCTTGATGGAGCCCGT
>JAIOPP010000077.1 GCA_021413845.1 Planctomycetia bacterium
TGCGTCCCCTGTCCGCAGTCGCACGCCGCCAAAATCTGACGACGGAATTCCTTCGAGTAAATCATCGATCACCTCCGGTGATCGCCTAGCCTACTCAACTCCCGCCGATCGCGCTACGGCAATTTGGGATGCGCTCTAGGTCGTGTCGCGACGGAACGATTGCGACGTGGAGCGTCTTACCGAGCCGATTTGCAAACGGCAATCTGCGAGCTTATAAAAGTGAGTGCATTTACCCTCGCATGCGAATGCGTGGCTGTCTCGTCCCCGCCTTTCGTCGCTCCAGCGACCAGTCCGATTTGCCTCCGCGATCCGCCCTTCGGAACGTTAGCTTATGAGCGAAGCCGCGATGCGCACCGATTCGCCTGCGACGTTGCTCGGCGAGAATCCTCGTCTGCGGCAGGTCCGCTTGCTCGTCGACGGCAACATGCGGCGCTGGAAACTCCTCACGCTGCTCGAAGGTTTCGGGTTCGCCGTTTCGATTCTGCTGGCATACCTGTTGGTGGTCGTGTGGCTCGACGATACCTTTCATCTCCCGCGTCTCGGCCGCATTCTTGCCGGGTCGGGCTTGTTGATCGGCTTGGCGGTTATCGCCGTCGGGCTCGTTCGTCGTCGCCGTCGGTTGCGGATGTCGGAAGATCAGGTTGCGCTGGCGATCGAGCGTCGCACGCAAGGCGGCTTGCAGAATCGATTGATCAATGCTCTGCAACTCGCTCGGACGACCGATGCGAGCTCGCTGGAGATTAGCCGCGCGGTGATCGAGGAGAACGTCGCGGGGATGCAGCGGCTCAAGTTGGAGCAAGCCGCGGCGTTGAGCCCGGCGTTGGTGCGCGTCGGCGTCGCCGGTTTGCTGGTCGTCGTTGCCGCAGGATTCTACTATCGGCAGCCCGGTCGGTTTACGAACTCCGCACAACGCATTTTGCTTCCGTTCGTCGATGTCGAGCCGATTTATCGTACGACTCTCAGCGTAACGCCCGGCGATATCGAAATAGCGGGAGATGTCGAGATTTCGATCGCTATCGAAGGGGTGCGACCGACCGAATTATTGCTCATGAACGAAAGCGCCGGGAAACGGTCGGACTCGACCATCCCCGTCCCGCCTCAAGGGGTCGTTCGTCATACGATCCGTGATGTGCGTCAAACGCAGCTCTACGCCGTTCGCGGCGGCGACTTCACTACTCCCTTCTATCGGATCACGGTCCCGACTCCTGCGAACGTCAGTCTGCTCACGGCACGATATCGGTATCCCGAGTACAGTGGCCTAGCCCCGCGGACGACCGAGAGCGCCGCCGGCGATCTCGAAGGCTTGAGCGGCACCGAGGTCGAGCTCACGTTCGACTTCGATTCGCCCTGCGCCGAAGCGACGATGTGCATCGAGCGTCGCTCCACAGCTGAGAAAAAGATAGACGACAAACGCTCGGCCCCGCCGGTCGAACGCCTCGCGCTCCGGAGTGTCTCGCCCGTTCGATTCACCGGCAAGCTCGTGTTGCGCGATCAAGCGGAGTATCGCGTCGAATCGCGTCGATCCGAGCGCGCACCGTTCGTCGGCCGAGCCTACCCGATTCGAATTCTTTCCGACATCGAGCCGCAACTCCAACTCACCGGCTTCGACGGCAAGTCCGAGACGACGATCGACGCGGTCTTGCCCTATCGCGCCGTCGCTTCCGACGACTGGGGCCTCACCGAAGTCGGGCTCTTTATTCGTCGGCTAGGTACGACCTCGCCGGCGACCGTCGCGACCGACTCGGCGACGAAACTCTCGGACGCGAAGGGGGCCACCGTCGCGAGCGGTCCCGCTTGGGAAAAGATCGAGCTCTGGTCGATCGACGGCAAGAAGGAGTTCGACCACGCCGGCGACCTCACGCTCTTGTCGCTGGCCGCCGCGGAAGGAGAACGGATCGAGCTCGCGCTTCGAGGCCGCGACCGCGACCCGGCGAAAGCCGAGCGCTGGACCGAAGGCACCGTTTATTCATTGAGCATCGGCGGCGATGCGGCGGCGTTACAGCTGCTCTACGAGCGCATCCTGCGTACCGAAACGGAGCTTAAGCAGGTGCTCGCCGAACAGCGGCGCATCCTCGTGCAAACCGTCGATTGGTTGCGCAAACTCGATGGCGAAGGGGGCCTCAAGTGGGACGACCCGAAGAACATCACGGCCCTGCATACCGGAGTCGGCGAGCTGACGAAGCAACAGGCCGCGCTGCGTGCCAAGAGCGGCGCCGCGGCCCGCGCGATGCCGACCGAAGCGGGGAGCCTCCAGATGTCGGTCGGGCTCTTGGCCGACACCGAGATGGTCCGCGCCGAGCGGATCTTCGAGAGCCTTCCTACGCGCGACCTCTTGCAAGCCAAACGCTCGGCGATCGCCGACGCGCAGCTGACCGAGCAGCGCACGATCGTGAGTTTACAACAGATCCTCGACGGCTATGCGACGTTTCGCTTCGAGTGGGAGCTCGATCACCTGACCGGCTTCGCGAAGATGCTCGCCGAGCGTCAAACGGCGCTGCACGAGACGTCGTTGATCAACGCGGCGCGTCCACGCGATAAGCCGAGCGAGCCGTGGCAAGCGTCGGCCGTCCGTCGCCAAGAAAAGCTCACGGAGCTCGTCGCGCTCGTCGAAACCGGCTTCATCGGTATCGGGGAGAAACTCGCGGATGCGGCGCCGGAAGGCAGCGATGCCTCGCTGGCGACGGCATTCACGACCGCCGGCGAAGCAGCAGGCGCGGGAGAACTGACCGCGGCGCTCGCCCAATCGGCCGAACTGTTGAAAGCCGGAAAATGGAACGACGCGGCCTCTCGGCAGCAGGTTGCCGCCGCCAAGCTAACGGCACTTCACGACGCGCTCCGCAAAGCGCAGGTCGACGCGGCGCA
The DNA here is from genome assembly GCA_021413845.1 of Planctomycetia bacterium. Taxonomy (NCBI): domain Bacteria; kingdom Pseudomonadati; phylum Planctomycetota; class Planctomycetia; species Planctomycetia bacterium. The sequence goes on from JAIOPP010000077.1 coordinate 2,863, forward strand.
AGCGGCGCTGAAGGCTCTCGAAGAAATGGCGAAGGGCGACGTCGCCGCGCAGCAAGCAATCGAGAAACTCAAGGCCGGCACCGACAAACAGTTCGGCCTGTTGCCCGAGAAGATGCCGGTGAAAGACCTGATCGAGATGCGCGAGAAGCTCGACCTCGATAAAAAGGGAGGCCCGCAGGAGAAAACCGGCAAGGTTACCGACTACACGGTCAGCGCCAAAACGATCGAAAGCCTGAATCGGCCCGATGGCGGGAAGCGACAGGACTTCGACGTTCTCAAGCTCGGCGGCTCGAAAGGACAAAAAACGCCGAGCTACCCGGGAACGTCCGACACCGAATCGAACGTCGTCAACGCGCCGGTGCAAGAAGAATTGAAGGATCTCGTCGGCGCGCTGCTCGAAGAAGCCGATGAGATGCAAAAGAACTTCGAAACATCGACCCTCAACACGGCGTTCAACATCAATGAAGCCGGGGAGGTCGGCAAGCTCGGCGGCGATATGAACTCGTTCGCCGCCGCCGCCACGACCGGCAATAAGAAGCCCCCCACGCGCAACGTCGGCGGCGCATCGCGCTCCGGCCGTCGCGGAGCGCGAGCCCACGGCGTAGTCGTCGGCGATGAGTCGGTCAATCGGCGCGGGCGCGATCAGGTGCAGGAAGGCCAAGAGCGCGTCGCCGATCAGGCCGGGCTCATCAAAGAAACTATGAGCGGCGATCCGCAGAATGACACTTCGACCGGCGTGGGGGGCAAGCGCGTGCAGTCCGACGACACGAAGTTCAGCACGGCGAACGTCGGCAAATGGACCGACGACATGGCGAATCGGATGGGAAAGCCGCAGAACAAGAACTATATCGTCGAACGGCAGGACGGCCGGATGGATCCGCAAGTCGCCGAGATGCTGCGCGACATGACGAGCCGACACGAGCAGATCATCGAGCGCGTGAAGGCGATTCGGAAAGAGCTGAAGAACCTCTATCTTCCTACGGATCATCTCGACGCGATCCTCGCCGAGCTGCAAGGTCAGCTCGATCAACTCAAGGAGCGACCGACGGCCGAAGTGTTCCGTCTGCAGAACGAAACGCTCGATAAACTACGCGGCACGGTGCGTGTGTTCCAGCAGCCGGCCTCCGGCTTTCAGCCGAGCTTGCCGCGCGAGCAAGTCGTGCGCGGTCGTGTGTTGGACGACGCCGATCGCCCGCCGCCGCCGGAATACGCCGAGGCCATCAAACGCTACTACGAGCGGCTCAGCAGCGGCGCGGGTGCGAAACCGTGACCGGCGCTCGAATTCTTTTCATCGTGATGCTCCTGCCGGTGGCGTCGACTTCGCTCGACGGCCGCCCGACGCGCGCCCAATCGCCGGCTCTTTCGCCGATCGTGACGAAGCGCGAAGTGTCGCTGGTCGGCAAGCCCGGCACGCTTGACGTGCTGACCAAGGTGCCGGCCGCGTCGGCGTTCGTTTCGGTCGTCAGCGATACGTCCGGCGTGCTCGCTGTCGCTCATGCGCCGCAGCCGACCGTCACGAAGGCGATGCCGGGCGACTACGAGATCACGAACGATCCCGATGTGACGCTCTATCGGTTGGATGCGAAGGGAGAACTCGGCGCGACGACGTCGATTCGCCTGCCGCGTGCGCCGAAGCTCGCCGCGCGTCGGCACTACCCCCTCGCACTCGCGGCGCATCCCAAGCTGCCGCTCTTGTACGTTTGGCAAGATGTGATCGTGTCCGGCGAAGCATCCCCGGCGAAACCGGATCCGACCGACGATTTCGCCGGCGACGGGTTCCGGCATCTTCACGTGTACGATCTCTCGTCGCCCGAGCCTCGGCTCGTGCAAAGTGCGCTCGGCGGCGAGAGCTTCTCGCGCGGCAACTACGCCGCCGCGCTCGCTTTCGATCGCAATGCCGGCCGGCTGTTCCTCCCCAACCTGCAACGGCGCATTAAGACCGGCTTCGCGACGGCGATCGGCTACATCAAGCTCCGCGACGACGGCAAGCTGGTCGACGACTCGCCGGCGGCGGAGCCCGACGCCGCGAAGGTCTCGCTGTACGGCGAGTCGCCATGCGGGCTCGGTTTTCTCAATCTTTCCGATACGCGCACGATCGTCTGCGCAGGGCTCGGCCCCGCGACGTGGGACGAAGCGAATCGGCGCGGGCAATTGAGCGTGATGACGTTCTTTCCCACGGTGGGCGGCGGCTATCGCTACCGGATGGTTCAGCACCCGACTCTGCCGGTCTTGTTTCTCACCGGACTCGGCGGCAACTATGTCTTTCGTGTCGAGCACGTCGACGGCTTCATGACGATGTTCCCGCAGCGCGGCCTGCTTCCCGATGCGGTGCTCACCTCGCCGCCGGTGATCGTCGGCAAACGCCCGTTCGTGGCTTGCTACAGTTTGGGGGTCTTGCATCTGCTGGGGTTCGACGCCGAAGGGTATTTCAACGGCGAGCGAACAGACATTCCCTTGTCGACGCGCAAGGTCGAAGCGTTGGCGTACTCTGCGAAGTACGATCGGCTCTACGTGACGCATGAGGAGGCGAAGAAGTGACCCTCGCTCGACGACGCTTCCCGTACTTCTCGATGTTCGCGGCGCTTGCGTGCGCGGCGGCGTCGGCTTGCGCGGTCTCGGCGCGGACGATCGAGCTCACCGATTTCGATTGCGATCGCATGGCGGTCATCAGCCCGCAGATTCCGCTGTCGGGTTGGGCCGGCGCCGAGAACGTGCCGGGGCAGTTCACTTCGTCGCTCTTGGATCTCCAAGGACAGCGGGTGTTTCTCGTGCGGTATCCGCTCGATCGCATCCCGACCGGCCAGCGAATCGTGCGGGCCGAGTGGATCGTACCCGTCGATCTGATCGCCGGTGCCGGCGAAGCGAAGATTTATGTGCGGCGTGTGCTTGGCCCGTGGGGCAAGGGAGTGTGCTACGACTTCCGCACGCGCGTGCCGAAGCCGGTGCCGTGGGGACAAGCCGGCGCGAGGGGAGTAGCTACCGACCGGGCCGCGCAGCCCACGGCGATCGTTAGTGTCTCGGAAACCGCCGAGGTGACGATCAACGTCACGGAAGACGTGGAGCTTTGGAACACCGGCGCCGCGGAAAATCAGGGCTGGCTCATGACGGTCGAACATCCCACGGCTCTCGTCCGATTGGCTTCGCCCCTCTGGACCGGCGTAGGAAGGTACAAACTCCGGGTGACTTATGAACCGGAATAAGACACCGTCGATTTTCCTCGCGCTCGTCGTGCTCGCGCTGCTGCCGGGCCGAAGCACGGACGCTGCGCCGCCGAAGATCGAGCCGCCGCATAATCCGGTCGAGGCGATTCCGGCTGATGCGCCTACAGAGCTTGCGCCGTTTCGCTTGCGCTACGCGTTGCACATCGGCGGCGATCGGACGAAGTCGCCGGCGAAGTCGGTCATCGCCCATTTGCCGACCGGCGGTCGACTACGCAGCGACGCATCGGACCTCGCGGTCGTCGATGGGACCGGCGCGCGGTTGCCGGTGACCATCTTGTCGCACGACCCGCAGGGGACGACGCTCATCCAGTTTCCGCGCCGCGGCGATGCCGCTTGGTACTATGCCTTCGCGTCCGCACCGGAAGGGGCGACCTTGCCGCCGACGATCGCGCCTGAGGCGAAGGCCGTGCAGGAAGGATTGACGTTCGAGATTCGTCGCTGGGCCGGCGAAGAACTCGGCGACTGGGCGTTGGTGCGGGAAGGACTGACGTCGAGCAAGAACGTGATCGGCAACGGTCCGGTCGCGGAAGTAATCGAGAACTGCAACCCGATGCGGCCGAATGACCCGTCCAACTACGCCTCCTCGTATCGCGGATTCCTCAACATTCCGACCGACGGCACCTATCGCTTCTTCCTCAACGCGGAAGACGCGGCGTTTCTCTTCATCGACGGCTTCAAGGTGACCGAACGCACGGGGACCAACGCGCGGATCACCGGCGCGGTGAAGCTGCGCGAGATCGGCAACGACGTCGAGTTGAAGGCCGGCATTCATCCGTTCGAAGTCCATCATGTGATGGGGAACAATCCGACGGCGATCGGCTATTGCGCGCTCATGTGGGCGCCGCCCGAGGCGAAGACGTGGGCCTATGTGCCGCACGGCTTGTTCGTGCAGGCCGATTACGCGCGCGTGGCGGGCATCGATGAGTCGAAGCATACGGCAGCCGCGGCGTTCGTCTTCGGCATCGACGACACGCTCCGCTCCGGCGACGGCGAGCTCGTGTATCTCGTCGATTTCGCCGCGATCGGGCCGACGAAGCCGAAAGTCGTGCAGGATCCGAACTCGCTCGTGTGGGATTTCGGTGACGGAACGACGGGCCGCGGCGCGCGGCCGAGCCACGTTTACTTCCAAGGAGGCGACTATAACGTCACGCTCACCTCCGGCGGTCTGCCGCCGTATCGCGCGAACGTGCATATTTGGCCCGCGCCGGGGAACACGAGCCCGAGGTCGCTAGCGAAGACGCTCACGGCGCTGCGCAACTCGGAGTGGGAGAAGCTCGACGCCGAGCGCTTGAACCGGATGTTTCAGTTTCTGCTCGTCTGCGAGCAGGCCGATCGTTGGGTGCTGATCGACCGTGTGGCCGAAAAGCTGCTGGCGGAGCCGGGCCTGGAGCTCAAGCAAAAAGTCGTCATTCAACGGACGCGGATGGAATCGCTGGCGCATCAAGGCAAGGGGGACGAAGCGATCAAACTCGGCGAGAAGATTCTGACCGAGTTCGGTCGGGTGCCGAGCTTGCAGGTGGGGATTAAGCTCGAGACGGCGCAGATTTATCATCGGCATCTGAAGAAGTTCGACGACGCTGCCGCTCAATACGAAAAGATCGTGAATGAGAACCGGCGGGTCGAGCATCCCGACGTGCGCGTGGCGGCGATTCGTTGGGGGGATCTGTACGCGGAAACCGGCGATCTGCGCCGCGCCGGCGAATGTTATCGGATGGCGAACGCGCTCGGCGGGCAGGCCTTCGCGGAGTCGTCGCTGACCGGCGCCGTGACGCGCGGTGGATTGTTACGGATGGCCGAGCAACGTCTGAAGGCCGGCGACATCCAACAAACGCGGCATCTACTCGAACGGATCGAGCTCAATTATCCGGAAGAGAAACTCGAAGGGCTGTACCGCGTATTGCGCGCCGAAGCCGATCGCCGGACCGGACGCTATGAAGAAGCGCTGCGCAACTACGAAATTCTCTTGAAGCTCTCGCAATGGTCGGGCTTTCACGACCGCGCGCTGCATGGGATGGCCGACACCTACTTCCGGTTGAATGATTACGTGAAAGCGACGGAGTGGCTCGATCTGCTGGAGAAGTCGTATCCGAAGTTCTACGAGAAGCAGAAGCTCGCGGACTTTCGCAAGTTGGTGCGCGAACGCAAGGCCAGGGCCGAGGCTTTAGCGGCGCTGAAGCAAGGAGGCGCGGAGTTCGCCGATGTGTTGTGCGGCTTCGAGCCGGAAGAAAAGGAAGCCTGGGGGAAGCCGCTGTATTTTAAGGTCGGCGGCGGGCTCGGAATCGCCGGGCCGCACGTCGGCGTCGGGATCAACTTTCCGACGTACTACTCGTACTTCGACATGTCGCGCGAGATTCCGGTGTTGCCGGGCGGTGAGTACTGGATCGAGATGTGGTACCGCGAGACGCTGATGCCGATGAACATGGCGCCGCACCTGCACATGTACTTGCTCGACGAAAAGAAGTCGACGGACACGCTCCATCAAGGAACGAGCCAAGTCGAGCGAAGCTACAGCGGCTGGCGCAAGGTCGGCTTTCCGATGCAGGTGCCGCTCTCGGCCTCGAGCGGATCGGCGGCCTTTACGATCCGCCAAGTCGCCGGCGTGTTCGAGTTCGACGGGCTGGCGATCTACGCGGTTACCGATCAGCAAGCGGACGCGCTCAACAACTTCTTAAAGGGGGCCGACACGGAATGATCTCGCGGCCCATTCGCTTACATCCGTTTATCTTTGCGATCGCCTTGTCGATCGCTGTTTGTTCGACGACCGGCGCCGCGTTCGCGGTCGAACTCCACTCGAACGGGCTGGGCGGCGGTGAATGGAGCGATCCGCTTTCGTGGCGCGAGAAGGTGGCCCCGACGGCGGCCGACGACGTCGTGATCTCGCGCGGCGACGTCATCACGTTCGATCGCAATGACGACGGCAAGACGAGCTGCAACCGGATCTATATCGACCCCAACGGCTCGTTTGTCTTCAAGACCGGCGCGGGGCGGATCGTTTGTTGTCCGGCCGGGCAGGTGGAATCGTTCGGCGTAATTCTGATCGACGGCACCCGCAGCGCCGCCGACAAGTTCGAGCTACGGATGGTCGGCGCCACGGCCGACGAGCGCGTCGTCACGCTCTTGAAAGGCGGCAAGCTCACCATCAACGGCCGCCGCAATCTCGCGCACGGAAAGCACAACGTCGTTATCTCGACGGCAGTCGAGCCGGCAGTGAAGGACGCACCCGTCAAAGCGCCGATCGAAGCGACCGTCGCCGCGAAAGACGGCGCGAGCATCGACGCACAGCGGGCCGAAATCATGAACGTGCATCTCACGGCCAACGACATCGACAACACCGGTGCCGAAGTCGGTGAGCGGGTCAACCTCGTCGGTAACAGCTTCACCGGCGTCGCCCACATGTCGATCACGAGTTGCGACAGCCCGCTGATCGCCGATAATCGCTTCGAGCTGGCGGCCGGTCTTGCGTCGCCCCATTCGGCGATGTTCGTCAACGGCTGTTATTTGGCCGAGATTCGCGGCAACCTAGTCCGTGGCCGCTTCAGCTTCGGCATTCAAGCCCGATCGATGACCGATTCGACTCTTACCGATTGCGACTTCGAAGGGCAAGCTACCGGCGTTTATTGGTACGGCACCAACGGCATGCTCAAGGATCTGATGATTCGCAAATGCGATACCGGCCTTACCATGACATCGGCCTCGGGCGTCGTCGAAGACACTCTCGTCGAAGGGTGCAAGACCGGCTACTACCACGGCCCATCGACGGTGCAAATGACGAACGTCCGAATCGTCGACCTGCAGAAAGACGGCACGAGCGTCCTCTATTACAACGGTCCGCTGAAGCTCCTCAACTGCAATGTCACGGCCGAGCAAATCAAGACGGCCGGCACCGTCGACCGGAACACGCCCGACGGTTCGCCCCCGATCGAATGCTTGAACTTTTTGGTCGTCCGCCCCTCGGGCAAGTTGCCGCCGGGGACGCGCGTCGAAGTCGTCTCGGCGGACCGTGCTACGGCCGCCGCGAAGTCGCCGGCCGCCGCGCGAGCCGCCGACCCGAACGTACGCAACTCACCGTCCACGCTGCGCTCCGACGGGCTCACTCCGCTGCCGGACTCGCTTGAGCCGCTCATCGTCCGTTCCTGGTCGTTCGATGCGGCGATGAAGCCGATCGCGGCGCCGAGCTACGTTGTCCGCGTCTTGCTGCCGGCCGGCGATTCGAAGTCGGCCGCCGCAACGAAGCCGCTTGCGGAGCTGAAGGTCGCGCCGGATGCCTCTTGGTATCGCGAAGAACCGAACAAGCCGACGCCGACTCTCGAGGTGCCGATCCCATGAGCCGATTTATTCTTGCTTGGCTATTGATCTTCGGCCTGGCGGCTCCGCTCGTCGCGCAGACGCGCAGCGTCAACTTTCCGCCGGCCGAAAGCAAGCCACCCCCGCCGGCGAAGTCGCCTCCGAAGACGCAATCTTCGGGCGAAGAAACCGGCATTTTGCCCGACGCCGGTCCGACGATGCGCAAGACGCAAGATCGCGCGCCGCCGCCGCCGACCAACCTCACGGTCATGTACAAGCTCGAATACGGCACGACGCTCGAGTACGTCCATGAAGACGGCACCGTTCAGAAGTTCGAGCAGTGGAAGAGCTATCCCAACGACGGCTCGACCCTCATGTCGATGGTCAATCGGCGTTTGGCCGACGGCAACAACTATCAATACGCGACGAAGAAGCTCGCGAGCGAAGGGTTCGATCCGGTCGACATTCCGCTGTTGTTCATGGCCGGCGATTACGACTTCGTCTTCACCGATGCGGAAGTCGAGAATCTCCGCAAATTCATCCACGACGGCGGTACTATTCTCTTCAACGCGGCTCGCGGCCGCGACGAGTTTACGCAGGCCGTCGTGCGCGAGATGGGAAAGGTTTTCCCGCAGAAACGGTTCATGAAGCTCTCGCTCGACCATCCGGTCTTCAACGCGCGTTATCGGATTCAACAACTCCTCACGATGGTCAGCGGCGTGCAATTCATGCGGCCGCCCGAGGTCTACTCGATCGACATCGGTACCCGCGCCGCCGCCATTCTCGTGCCGACGGGCATGGGAGCCGCTTGGAGCGGCACGACCTATCACCCGCAAGGGAAGCATCTCGTCGGCGAGTCGGCTTCGCGTCTGGGCGTGAATCTCATCGGCTACGTGTTGGGAAGCACCGAGTATGGCCGGTTCCTCGCCCAGCAGTTTCCCGAATACGACGGACGGACGGCGAAGGGGGATATCTTCCGCTTCGCGGCCGTCGAATACTCGGGCAGTTGGAACGTCAATCCGGCGCTGCAGAACAGCGTCTTGCAGGGCTTAAAGGACAACACCGGTATCGACGTCGACTACGCTCCGGAAGCCGTGCCGCTCGACGATCCCGGCCTCGGCAACTTTCCGCTCGTCTGGATGACCGGTCACTACGACTTTCAACTTACGCCCGAAGAAGTCGCGAGCCTCACGCGCTACCTCAAGCAAGGGGGCATGCTGATGGCGACTGCGGCGGCGGGCCTGAAACCGTTCGATGCGGCGCTGCGTCGCGAGTTGAAGAAGGTCTTGCCCGACGCCGAGTTCGTGAAGCTCCCGCCGACTCATCCGCTCTTCGTCGGCGGTTGGAACGCCGTCGAAAAGATCGCCTACACGCCTGCCGCCTTGCGCGAAGACCCGTCGCTCGAGTATCCCGAGTTTTACGGCCTCTTCATCGCCGGCCGCTTGGCGGTCGTCTACACCCCGCTCGATCTGATGAGCGGCGTGAATCGCGAATCGAACGCCTACGCCAAGGGGGTGACCTCGGACGACGCGCTCCGGCTCGTTACGAATCTCATCACCTACGCCCTCAGTAATTGATTCCTTCCCGCTGTCATTTTTCCTCCGACGGACCTTCACCGTGCCCTCTGCCATCGAAACTCAGATCGCCGACCTGCAATCGCATTACCAGCGCATGCTCGACGAGTTCGCCAAGGTCGTCGTCGGCCAGCGCGACGTGCTCGAAGAGTTGCTCATCACCGTCTTCGCCGGCGGCCACAATCTCCTCGAAGGAGTGCCGGGCCTCGCCAAAACGTTGATGATCAACACGCTCGCTCAGCTGCTGAACTTAGAGTTCAAGCGCATCCAGTTCACGCCCGACTTGATGCCCTCGGACATCGTCGGCACCAACGTCATCGAAGAAGACCACACGACGGGCAAGCGGGTCACGGTGTTCGTCGCCGGCCCGATCTTTACCAATATCGTGCTTGCCGACGAAATCAACCGGACGCCGCCGAAGACGCAAGCCGCCTTGCTGCAGGCGATGCAAGAGAAGGAAGTGACCGCCGGCGGCAAGACCTACAAGCTCGAGAAGCCGTTCTTCGTGCTGGCGACGCAGAACCCGATCGATCAAGAAGGAACTTATCCGCTGCCGGAAGCGCAGAAGGATCGGTTTTTGATGAACACGCTGATCAAGTATCCGCAACTGGCCGACGAAGAGGCGATCGTCGAACGGACTACGGCGAACGACGCCGGTAGCGTGCAGCCGATTTGCGATCGGACGAAGTTGCTTGAGTTCCAACGCTTGGTTCGCGATATTCCCGTGTCGAAGCATGTGACCGGTTATGCGGTCGATCTCGTCCGCGCGACGCGCCCGAACGAGCCCGGCGTGCCGAAGTTCGTGAGCGAGCAGATCGGCTGGGGCGCGGGGCCGCGGGCGAGCCAAGCTTTAATTCTCTGCGCCAAGACCTATGCCGCGGTCCATGGCCGCGTGAACGTTTCTTGCGACGACATCCGCAAACTCGTCCTCCCGGTCTTGCGACACCGCATCCTGTGCAGCTTCGCCGCCGAAGCCGAAGGAATCACGACGGATCACATCGTGCGACGATTGATCGAAGAAGTACCGGAAAGGGCGGATCGCTAATGTCGTCCGACTCGGCATCCGCCGGTTCCTCTTCTTGGCTGCCGCGCCTTGGTCCTCAGGCTCGCGGTATCTTTGCCAAGCTGCGCCGCGCGCTCGGCGAGAGTGCCGGCGGGGTTACGCAAGCCGAGGCGATGACGACCTTCGATCCGCAGCGCTACTTCGACCCGGCTATTTTGGCCAAGGTCGGGTTTTCGCCGTTGTTGGCGCGTGTGGTCGTCGAGGGTTTCATCAACGGCTTGCACAAGAGCCCGTTTCACGGCTTCTCGGTCGAGTTCGCCGATCATCGCGAGTATGTGCCGGGCGACGACTTGAAGTTCCTCGATTGGCATCTCTATGCCCGAACCGACCACTACTACATTAAGCGCTTCGAGGAAGAGACGAATCTCCGCTGCACGATCTTGCTCGATCGTTCGGCGTCGATGGGGTTCGGGACCGGCAAGTTGACGAAGTGGGACTACTCGTGCTTTCTGGCTTCTTGCTTGGCTTATCTCATGTTGCGCCAACAAGACGCCGCAGGCCTGGCGTTGTTCGGCGCCGCGCCGGGCCTCGTCGTGCAGCCTCGCTGCCGACGAACGCACCTCCGGCAATTGATGAAGGCGATGATGGACCATGCCCCCTCGGGCACGACGAACGTATCGCTTAGTCTCCAAGCAATCTCACAGCGATTGAAGCGCCGCGGCCTCGTGGTCGTGATCAGCGACTTGATCGACGAGCCGGAAGCAACACTCCGCGCACTGCGGATGCTCTCGAGCCGCCGGCACGACGTCGTCGTCTTCCACGTGCAAGATGCGGCCGAGACGAGCTTTCCCTTCGAAGGGGCGGCGTTGTTCCAAGATCTCGAAACCGGCGAAGAGATCGAGATCGATCCCGTCTCGGTGCGGAAAAGCTATCTCGAACGCATGCAGGCCCTTACGGCATTCTATCGCAAGGGGCTTAACGAAATGGGCGCCGATTACCACCTGATCGACACGACACAACCGTACGAGCAGGCCTTGTCGGCCTACTTGAACCGCCGCACGAAAATCCGCAAGTAAGAACGCTTCGCCAGCCATTCGATGCTGACTTTTCTCGCACCCGCCGCGCTCTTCGGACTCTCGCTGCTCGCGATTCCGATCGTCATTCACTTACTGAAGCCGCGGAAGATGCGCCGCACACCGTTCAGTAGTTTGCGCTGGCTGCAACTCACGCAGCAAAAGCTTTCGCGGCGGTTGCGGTGGCACCAAGTGTTGCTGTTTTTACTGCGCGCCGCGTTCATCGCGCTCTTGGTCGCCGCGGTCGCGAAGCCGATCGTCGATCGACGCACGACCGCGGCGCCGAGCGAACGCTTCGTGATTCTCGACGTGAGCCGAAGCATGGGCTACCGCGCATCGGAGCAACCGACACCGCTGGAAGTGGGTAAGCAGGCCGCCTCGGCACTCCTCGCCGGCGGCGGAGCCGACGATCGCACGGCGCTGCTGACGGTCGCCGCGAAGACGAAAATTCTCGGACCGCTCGCGCGCGGCGGCGAACGGCACGCGCCGAAGCTCTCGCCCGTCGCCGTTGAATCGACGGCGACCGACATCGGCTCGGCGTTGGATACCGTGCGCACGCTCATGGCCCGGGGTCGCACGGAAGCTAAGATCGAACTGTTCTTGATTACCGACCGCCATCAAGGCTCGTGTCGACCCGAAGCGGTGGAGGCGTTCGTCGCCGAGTTCCCGAACCGCGTCACGGCGACGATCGTCGATGCGGCTGCTCCGAAAGCCGCGAATGGTTGGATCGCCGACGCGGTGTTCCTGCCGGCTCAGTCGGGTGAGCCGCCGGCGGTCGAGGTGCAGTTACGCGCCGTCGGCCTGGCGCAAGAGCGGACGGTGCGGCTCGTCGGTATCGCCGGGCGCGACGATCGCTCGCAGACGATTACACTCGATCCGGAGAAGCAGCTTTCGGTCACATTCAAGTTGCCGGCCGATTTCGATTCGCGCGGCAAAACCTGCGAGCTCGTGCTCGACCCGCCTGACGGGTTGCCTACCGACGATCGGCGGCATCTACCGTTCGACGGCGGTGCGGCGTTAGAAGTACTGATCGTCGAGGGGCGCGATCGCTCGGGGAACGTCGCGGCGGGGTTCACGCTGCGAACGGCGTTGGAGGCGCTGTCGTCGTCGACGAAGCCGATTCGGGTAGCCGCGAAGAAGTACAACGAAGTCGAACCCGCCGACTTCGCCAAGGTCGACGTCGTCTTGTGGGCCGACGTGCCGCAACTTTCCGATCTCGCCATGGATGCGCTGGCCGCACGGGTGCGCGGGGGCCTAGGGCTCGGCATCTTTCTCGGGCCCGACGCGGCGATCGAGTTCTACAATCGGCGGCTGATCGATCCGCTCGACCGCACGAAAAGTTTGCTACCTGCCCAGCTCGACCGGATCGCCGATGTGCCGCGCTCGTCAGGCGGCTCGGCTCTGCTCGAATCGGTCGAGTGGAAGCATCCGCTGCTCGCCGGACTGTTCGATCCGATGATCGGCGACCTGGCGCAGACGCGCGTACGATCGTACTTTCGCTTCGTCGCGCCGATCGGCCGCAACGCGACCGTCTTGGCATCCGCCGCCGGCTCGCCGCTTCTTGTCCAACAGCCGGTCGGGCAAGGAAACGTCGTGCTCTTCAACACGACCGCCGACGACGCCTGGAGCGATTTGGCACGTCGCAAGAGCTTTGTACCGCTATTGGATCGATTGCTCGACGAACTCTCGGGCGGGATGACGAAGCGCACGTTCATGACGGGCGAAGCGATCGCGCTCTCGATGCCGATGCCGGCCGAAGGAGAGTCGCTCAAGGTCGTAACGCCGGGGGGTGGCGAGCTTGTGCCGGTCCTGGCTACTACAGGTAATAAGACGCGAGTTAGTATTCCGCCGCAAAATGAGGCCGGCATTTATCGTATTCGGCGCGAAGGGGGAGCGGCGAGCAAGCCCGACCCCATCGAAACCGCATTCGTCGTGCAGGTCGATCGGGCGGATAGCACGCTCGTGCCGGTTGCCGAAGAACTCATCCGTACGTGGTGGGAGCCGGCGCGGTGCGAATTTACGACCGCAGCCGCCGTGATCGAGGCACCCGGCCGGGATCAAATCTCGCTCGTCGGTTGGGCGGCGCTCCTGGCGGCGTCGCTCCTGACGATCGAGATGTTCGTCGTGCATCGCATGTGTCCGAAGATGAATCCTCAGTCGGCCGAATCGATCGTTCGCCGACAGTCGATCGTGTCGACGACGCGCAGCGAAACATCGGAAGGTTCGATTCCCGCTATGATCCGCAACGCTTAACGACTTTCATGCCGCCACGATTCACCATCGACTGGTTTCCGCTGCTCCCTCTCGACGCGATCGCGCTAGTGGCGCTGGTGTTATCGGCGCTCGTTGCTTGGGGCTCGTGGATTCTCGCGCGGAAGCAAGTGCCGCGACGCTCGATCGTCGTCCTCGCGGTGTTGCGAGCGGCAGCGGTGTTGCTGTTTGTCGCTTGCTTGCTGCAACCGGTCGTTTCGTATTTCGGTAGCCATACGCAAGAACCGGAACTCATCGTGCTCGTCGATGCTTCGGCGAGCATGGGGCAAGTCGATTCACCGAACGGAGGGACGCGTCTGCAGGTTGCGACCGCGGCGATCAAGAACTCGAAACTGCTCGACGAGCTCGGGCGCAAGTTCGACGTGAAGCTATTCACGTTCGATCACCGCGCCTATCCACTCGATTCGGTCGAGATGAGTGCGCCTTCGGCAGCAGGAGCGACGACCGACTATGCCGCGAGTTTCGCCGCGGCCGGCGATCTACTGGCCGCCGAAAGCGACGGCGGCTCGCCCGCCGATTCGCCGCGGCGCGTGTTACTCGTTAGCGACGGGCTCGACCACGGCGACGAAAACTTCGCCGCGGCGGCCGAGCGAGCCGGTGCGATCGTCGACGTGTTGCCCGTCGGTCAAGCGAGGTCCTCGGGACCCGATGCGGTGGGAATCGCCGACGTGCAGGCGCCGTCGCGCGTGTTGCTCGCTTCCGAAACGAAGTTTGTCGCCACGCTCCGCCGCAGCGACGACGGGGCGGCTCAATATGTCGTGACGCTTTTCGAAGACGATCAAGAACAGAGTCAACAGGAAGTCGAGTTCGCCGCCGAAAGCCGCGAGCGTCAGGTGACGATCGCCCATCGCCCAACGGAAACCGGCCTAAAGCATTACGAGTTCGAGCTGCGCGCCAAAAATCAGCCGGCCGGCGCGGCTGCGGCCGAGGTCGAACGTTACGGTGTCGACGTCCAGGTGATCGACGACAAGGTCGAAGTGTTGATCTTGGAAGATCGTTGGCGTTGGGAGTTTAAGTATCTGAAGCGAGTTCTTGAAGACGATCCGAGCTTCAACCTCACGGCATTGCTCGCGCGCGGCTCCGGTGCGTTCTTGCAGATGGGTGAGCCCGAGGCGAAGGCCGATCTCGGCGCGTTTCCGCAGAATCGTGCCGAGATAGATCGATTCGATTGCATCGTCCTAGGAGACGTACGACCGACGCGCTGGCCCGCCGGCTTGAGCGGGGCGCTGGCCGACGCGGTAATCGAAGACGGGAAATCGCTGATCATGGTCGCGGGCCCGTCGCTCGGCGAGTTGGCGCAAATCGCCGAACTGCAATCTCTACTCCCCGTTGAACTCTCGGTCGATTCGGCCGCGCCGGTCGAAGGGCCGCTGGAAGTCCGGCTTACGCCGGACGGAGCAGCGAGCGGGCTCTTTGCCGACGGCGGCCGCGTAGGCACCGCCGCGATGCCTTCGGTCGATCGAATCTACGCCCCGTTGCGGAAGAAGCCCGCCGCGTCGGTGCTCGTCGAGGCGGCGAGCAAGGCCAACACGTCGGGCCCGCTGATCCTGGTGGCCGAGCAAACCGTCGGGCGAGGCCGGGTGTTGTTCATCGGCACCGATGCGCTTTGGAAGTGGCAAACATTACCTGCAGCCGATGAAGATGGCCGCACGCCGTACGAGAAGCTGTGGCAACAGGCGCTGCGCGCCTTCACGCCGCACCGCACATCGGGCATGCCGCTTCGGCTCGTTACGGCTCGAAGTCGCTATGAAGCCGGCGAACGGGTGGTCTTGCATGCTCAAATTCCGGCCGGCGACGGAGACCAAAACAAGCTCGAAGCGACGGTCGTGTTGCCGGACAAACGTCGTCTGCCGCTGTCGTTAGAACCCGATCCATCGACAGCCGGCATGGCAACGGCAACGTTCGACGCCGTTGCACCTGGCCGGTATCGCATTACGGCGACCACGACCGCCGCAGGCCGGCCGGTTGCTCAAGCGTCGACTGCCGTGGTGGTCGTGGCAAGCGGCGGCGAAGCCGATGATCGAGGCGTCGATCATGCGGCGCTGGCGAAGATCGCTGCGCGGACCGGCGGACAAGTCGTCGACCTCGCCGATGCGCGCAGTTGGCCGACGCCGGGAGAGAGGCCCGTCTCCGTAGTCGAAGAACGCCGCAGCATCAATCTCTGGGACGATTTCGTACTTCTGACGTTGCTCTGCCTCGTCCTCGGCGCCGACTGGCTGCTGCGTCTCCTGCGCGGCTACGTTTAACTCGAACGCTTCGGTCGAAGTATCCGACACTCTTGAGCCGGTGAGCCGGCATTGGGCGGGAAAAGAGCGGCTCACCTGTGTAAACCAGCCGCAGAGACTCGCTTCGAATTTCGAGCGCCGTTTTAATCGAAGGGAAACGCGAACGTGGGAGCATGGGCGTAGCGTTTCATGCGGAATGTAAGACGTCCTCCCGCCCCGGGAAGCAATTTGACTCGTACCGTGCTGGAGTCGATCGGCGTGATTTTGCCCGTGGAGTCCGACAGTGTGATTACTTCGTGTTCTCCATAAGCGCCGGCTTGCACGACGAGCGTTCGCTCGGCAAGTTGGTTCACATTCACGAGCGTCACGTCCGTCTCGTCGTTCGTCATCCGACTAACCAGCGCAGCGACGTCGGCGGGCAGACCCGGGCGACGGGTAATGGGATCGAAGTACCGGACGCGAGCGCAGATCGGATTACATCCGCGACCCGGATGTGGCGCCCCAAGCGTCAGTTCGAGTAAGGCGGAGACGCTTGCCGGATTAAAAGCCATCGGATCATCGGCGAGCCGCGTGTCGGGGGTCGTCCGGTCGGCGCGGAACTCGGTGACGCGCTGAGCCACTCTCGCCAAATCGGACCGCAATGCCGTTTCGGGATAGCTGGGATTGGCGCCGCGAAGGTATTCGAGCCAAGGATGTTTCGGTACACGATCGCGGTCCGAATCTTTCATCGACAAACAATAAAGGGCCAGGGAGTGCTCGGTATAGGGCTCGGCGCTCCAGCCATACCAACCTCCGTCGCCGTACATCCGTGGGTATTTCAAGCGACCCTCGATCATGCGGGCTTGAGCGTTGATCGCATTGCTTTGTTTGCGCCATACGTCGAGGTAGGCGTCGTCCCCCGTCAGCATCATCGCGGTCCACAAACCCGAGAAGCCCGCGGCCGTCGTCGAGCGGTCGATCGGCTTGCCGTCGTGAGGCTGAATGACGGTAAAGCCCCAGCCGTACACGCCGCCATACCATTTGCCGCCCGCAGCCCCACCGATCTTGCCGTCGAGACCGATGTTCGAAGGAAAGATGTCGCCGTTTGCTCCGGCTCGTTGTCGCCAGGCGTCGACATATTCGAGCAGCCAGTGTTTATACTTCTCTTCCTGCGTCAGTGCGTAAGCATTGAAGGCGAGCGTCGTGGCTTGCAAGTTTTGCGGATGATCACCGACAATGTCGTTGTAGTCCTTGAAGTGTGCGAGCATCTCTTCGTAGCTTCGTTCTTGGTGTTTCGGAGCGAAACGATGGGCGATCTCGATCGGGTCGCCGGCCCAATCGACCGCCGTCGCCTTACGAAGCAGCGGGCCTCGACTTCCGTTGAACAGGCTGCGGATGATCTTCTTCTCGGCATCGTAGTTAGGCGCGCCGGGATCCTCGTTCATATAGAAGCCCGCATAACGTCGCACGCGCTGCTCGAACGCGCGGCCGTGCGGAGCGGCGAGCCCCAAGCGATTAAAGACCCCTAGGCCCTCACCGTTGTGAAGCCAGTCGAACGACACCGGGAACTCCTTGTAGTACATGCCATCGCGAGCCATCGGCACCTCGATGGTCTTCGCCGCCGTGTATTGGCGCAGATGCCCTTCCCAGGCCCGCTCGACCAGGAGGCGAACATCGTCATGTGCTCCGAGGGCGTACAATAAGGGCCAGTCGTTGCAATTCTCGATGGCGTCGTCGGGCCCGTCGTCGCCTCCCCAGCGTTCGACGCACAGCAGGTACCCGCGCTCGTCGAAATACTTAGCATAGAACTCGCGACATCCCTCGGCCGACGTATCCAACAGTTGTCGTTCGAGCAGCGCCCAGATCGGCGGCGACATCGGAGTTGAGATCGTTAATGTCGCCGGTCGTGCAGCAACGGCGAACATACCTTGCAATACGATCAACCAGAAAGCGGCCGCCATCAGCCGCCACCCGTGACAAAGATGAATCATGATGCGACCTTACATTGCGAGCCGGGGTTCTCCACATCGGCAACGCTAACCGATGCCGATACCCGGAGCAACCGACTCGGCGGATTGACTCACTGTGCAAAACGAAAGGCGCGATCGAATGCTATTCGCGAGCACGTGCCGTACTCTTAACGAGCATCACGGACTCCAATTGCCGACATCTTATTTAGCCGGTAGGACCGTCAACCGGATGAGAGGTGTGCAGGGACCGGGCATGCCGATGCGAATGTCGCTGCGCCAAGTCTGTGCGATAGTGATTCCGTAGGTGCCGGGATGCATCTCACGCGCAATTTTAAGCGGCACCTCGACCATGCCCTTCACGACCGGAATATTTTGTGGCGTCGACAAGCCACAGGCCACGCCGGCGCTCGCGAGGTTGACGACGATAGGCATTGTTTTCAGATCTTGTGCGCCGCAGACCTTGACGGCGATCAGTTCGCTTTCTCCCTGAGCGATCGAAAGCTCACGGACCGCGGTTTCCAGCCACACGCCTGGCGATTTGGCAACGGCGGCACGCGACGTCGGGCTCGCGCGGAAAAAACCGGTGTCGCTCGAATAGAAAAGCGTGAGCGGAATCGACTGTCGCTCGATCGCGGTGCCGTCGGAACGCTTGGCCCGTCCTACGATCCGAAACGGCACACAAGTGCCGGGCGCCGCATCGGCCGGCGCGGTGAGCGAAAGGAAGACTTTGAGTTGATATGGGTCGTAAGGTCGCGTCCCTTTATTGCCGAGCGACACGGCCGACTTCGTCGACCAGCCGCTGGGAAGATCGACGACGGAGAGTTCGATGTCGTCGTCACAGCCGCCGCTGCGATCGATACGAACTAATACACAAGCGGAAGACCCGGGACCCCAGATCGGCACCGCATCGGGAAAGTGCGACAATCGAAAGTCGGGACGCGCTTCGTCGATCGACAATCGGTAGATCGCGCGCAGGCCGTTCAAACCGGATTGCTCCGTCACCTTGATGAAGTATTCACCGGCATTCACCGCCGTAAAAGTGAACTTGCTATCGGTCGTCTTAAAGTCGTGATACGACTCGTAGCCGGGCTCGAACACGTCGTCGTCATTTTCACCGAGCGGCTTTCCGCTCGCATCGTAAATCTGCAGCAGCGTGTCGACAGGGGAGCGAATGAACCGCTGCGCATAGATCTCCAGCGTGATCTTCCTGCCGGCTTCAAGCCGCACGCGATACCAATCGACATCACCCGATCGTTGGAAACGACCGTTGATCGTGCTCGGCCAAGCGACCAACGCCGATTGCGAACGCTCGTCGTTAGGCTCGACTTCGAGCGATTCCGGCAAGTCGCCGACGACGAGCGGAACATCGAGCCCTGAAGTCTCGGCTTGCTGGAGGGTGACGAACTGCAATGGGCCAGAGGTCGCCGGCGAAACCGGCGGCGATAGCTTCGTATTCGGCGGGACATTAGAACCGAGCAGTTCGATTTCGGACTTGGTGCCGCGCCGATAACCGGCCGGGAACGCACCGACGATGTACGGCGTTTCGCCGAGCGTAAGACGATAGATCGCCTCAGGATAGCCGCCGTAGTTCAAGAGCTGCACGCGCACGAAATAGTCGCCGTCGGTGGGCAGCGTATGCTCGATCAGCGGATCGAAGCCGAGTACATCGTCGGCCACCGCGAGCGTACGGCCTCGTGCATCGATCAGTGCGAGGTCGAAATCGGCGATGCCGTAGTTCTTACTCTGACCGTGAACGTCCAACGCGTGAGCCGCAATCGCCGCGACGAATCGTTGCCCCGCTTTGCCGTGGAACCGAAACACGTCGAGATCGGCGGTCGGGTTGATCCTGCCGTTGATGACCGTCGGCATCACGACCGATTGCGACTTCTCCGTGTCCGGGTTTGGTTCGATCTCGATCTGCTCGGGCAAGTTTCCGACGACGAAGTAGGCGAAGTTCGTGAGCCCGCTATGTTCGTTAAGGACTCGCAGCCAGCGTCGCCCGAGCGGCGCGTCGGCGGCGATGTCGAGCACAGCTTCCAGCGTGTTACCGTTGACCGACTTGATTCCTTTGACGGTGAGGCCCGGTGCGCCATCGATGACGATATCGCGCGGCGATGTCAAGCCTGCCCCGGTCCCCTTGAATTCGACGGTTACCCTCGTGCCTCGTCGGCCGCCGTTAGGAAAGATGGAATCCAGGCGACACTCTACATACGACGGCGCCTCGGGCTGCGCAAGGAGCGGTGTCGGCGTACTCGGCAGTTCGAGAAAGATCGATAAGCCCACCAGGAAACGAATAACGAGAACGCACAGCCACACCTGCGCTCGACGTGACGTCTGCTCCGATTTCATAGTACCCCGTATTTCCTAAGTCAGTGCTTCGGCGATCGCACTGCCGCCGTTGTTGATCTGAATCGGACGGCCGTCGTTCGAGATGTACTCTTGCGAGTCGTCGATCCCCATCAGGCGAAAAATCGTGGCGGCGTAGTCGAGCGTGCTATGACGACGGCCGACGACCTGCTCGCACTTCGCGTCGGTCGCGCCGACGACTTCTCCCATGCGAATTCCCGCGCCGCTGAAGCCGATCGTGTTCGACAACGACCAGTGATCACGACCGGCCGCAGCGTTGATCCGCGGAGTGCGTCCGAACTCGCCGGCGCATAAGACGACCGTGTTGCTGAGCATCCCGCGCTCGGAAAGATCTGCGAGCAAGGCCGACCAGGCACGATCCAATGTGGGCAGCAACTTATCCTTCAATGTGGTGAAGTTCTTGGCATGCGTGTCGTAGCCGCTGAAATCGACGGCGACGAAGCGCACGCCCGACTCCACCAATCGCCGCGCTAATAGCGTGGCCTGCCCTTCGCGCGTGCGCCCGTAACGATCGCGTAACGCGTCGGGCTCGGCATTTAGGTCGAAGGCTCGTTTTGCCGTGGGAGAAGTGATCAGATCGTAGGCCTGCCGATAGAACACACCTCGATCGGCGACGGCTCCGGCCGAGCGATCGATCTGCCGCTGCCATGTATCGAGTCGATCGAGGATTCGCCGGCGGCGCTGCGTGCGCTCGTTGCCGACTTGCGAAGGGATGGAGACATCGTCGACGGTGAAATCTTTTTCATGAGGGCTACGCCGCACCATCAGCGGATTGTACGCCGAGCCGAGATACCCACCGCCGGAGTACATCATCGACTCCGACGCGCATTGCACATACGGGGGCATCCCGTTCTTCCAGCCGAGTTCCTTCGTCACCACGGAACCGAAGCAGGGATAAATCGTCGAGCCGACCGGAGCACCATTCACGTCGGGCACCTGAGGGTAGCCGGTCAGCATCCAATGTGTTGCTTCGGAATGCTGACTCCCTTGATGAACGATGGAGCGGACTTGGCACACTTTACTCATCTGCCGACTCATCAGCGGCAGGTGTTCGCAGACGCTGATGCCTGGTAGGTCGGTCGCGATGGTCTTGAACTCGCCTCGATACTCGACCGGCGCCTGCGGTTTCATATCGAGCGTATCGATATTGCTCATCCCGCCGTTGGTCCACAGCAGAATGAAATTGACGTCGCGAAGCGCGGTTCGAGACTGCGCCTGCTCTGCGGCAAGCAGTTTCGGCAACGACAACCCGAACAGGCCAAGACTGCCCACTTGCAGCAAACTGCGGCGAGAAAGACTCTCGCAGGTTTGCGTCGGCCGATTATCGACTTCAAACATCGTCGTGCATCCTGAGAAGAGGCGATGTGCCGGTTTCGTTTCGAGCACTCAATGACCGAACATGAACTCGGAACAGTTGATCAGCGCCCACAAAATGTCCTGCCAAGCCTCGTCGCGCGAGGGTCCGGCCGCGAGCACCTCAGTCACGATTTGTGTCTCGCTCGCCGTCGGCCGTCGCGCAAAGGCCGTCAAATAGAGTTCTTCCGTTAACTCTTGATCGGAACGCTTCGTCCGCAGGCGTTCCGATAAGCGACCCTTCGTGGCGATGATCTTTTCATGCAAAGCCGTCCCGTTAGCGAAGTGCAGAACTTGTGACAAGTCAGGAGCGATCCCACGCGCACAGTCGCAAGGGCTGCTTCTCGGCGGTCGTCCGAAAGTGTTTAAGAAGTGCGAGGCGATGCTCGGGTCAGGGAGCGCAATCGCCCTCGTTCCTAGCGGTTGCCCGACGAAGGTTTCAACGTTCCCAGTGACCTGGTTGACGGCGTCGAGCAAGACCTCGGCCGAAAGCCTGCGCGGCACGCGGTGCGTAAAAAGCGAACCGTCGGCATCGCGCTGCGGGCTGAGTTCCGGTGCGAGTTGGTAGATGCGCGAGTTGCAAATCGTACGCAGCAGGTGCTTCGTATCGAAACCGTGATGAGCGAAGTCTTCGGCTAGCGCGTCGAGCAGTCGGGGCATCGAGGCCGGATTAGTGGCCCGCATGTCGTCCACCGGCTCGACGAGCCCTACTCCCATGAGCGCTGCCCAGTAGCGATTCGCGAAGTTGCGGGAAAAGTAAGGGTTGTCGCGACGCGTGATCCACGTGGCGAGTTCGGCGCGAGGATCGACGATCGACCCGGCAGCCCCGGGCTCGGCAGGAACGAGATCGGCCACACCGAAGGCGCGCGGCGCGGCGGCCATCTCCGGCATCCGATTCGGATTGACGGCTGCCGACGGACGAACGCTCTTCGGTCCGCCGAAGCGAGCGCCGGCTTGGCCGCTGTCCTTCGTTTCAAGTTTCGAAAAGAATGCCGCCAACCCGTAGTAGTCTTGTTGACTCCAAACCTCGTTCGGATGGTGATGACACTTCGTACACTGTAACCTCACACCGAGGAAGACTTGCGACGTCGTCTCGGCCAAGTCTTCGACTTTTGCATCGATGAAGTAGTAGGCAACCGGCCCGTTGGTGAAGAGATTGCCTTGCGCCGTAAGCAACTCGCGCGTCATGACGTCGAGCGGCTTGTTGTCGCGAACCGATTGTCGAATCCAACCGTTGAAGCTTGCTAGTCCTTTGTCACCTAAGTATCGGCGATGCGCACGGAGCAAGTCGCCCCAACGGAGGGACCAGTAATCGACGTACTCGGCCCGTTCGAGCAACGCATCTACGACGCGGGACCGCTTATCGAATGCCGCATCGGCTAAGAATCGTCGAGTTTCATCGGCGGTCGGTAACGTCCCGATGAGGTCGAGATGCACACGCCGCAGAAATGTAGAATCATCGGCCAAAGCTGCCGGTTGGATACCAAGTCGCTTCCATTCGTCCGCTGCAATTACATCGAGAAAATGTCGGGAGGGAAAAGAGAATTCGGTAGGAGCAGCGAAGGGAACCGAGACGCTTACCGACGCCACTTGTCCAAGAAAACGGACGTTCACCGGCGTCTTGCCTGCCTCCAGCGCCGTAATTCGGCCGGCATCGTCGACGTCGACACGCGCTTTGATTCGGCTATC
Organism: Planctomycetia bacterium; assembly: GCA_021413845.1. Lineage (NCBI taxonomy): Bacteria > Pseudomonadati > Planctomycetota > Planctomycetia > Planctomycetia bacterium. Next base: position 25,872 of record JAIOPP010000077.1, read on the forward strand.
GTACTGCGCGAGCTTCGTGACGTCTTGCGTTGTCTTATCCGACCAATGGGCCGTTACGACTAACTGTGCTTCGCTGCCGACTCGCAGCGTTAATTCGCGCGGCGAAGTTTCCAGCCGAACGATTTCCGGTTCTCGAATGCCGGGTGGGTTAGCACCTTGAGCGATATAGTCTCGAATCGCTCGGTAAGCTACGGAGTCTTCTTCGAAACGACGGCCTCCGCCGTGCGGAACCGCAGCAGTTGCTTTTCGTAACAACAGGCTTTGATCGGGAGCGCTCGGGCTCACTCGTCGTCCACGGCTTTGCTTAAAGAGCACGTCATAGTCGGCCGTGGGATTAAATCCCAGCAACGACAACGTCATGCCGCCGCGACCTTGAAACGATCCGTGACACGCCCCCATGTTGCAGCCGGCCTTGGTCAAAACAGGCACGATATCGCGTGAGAACAGCAACGACTTGTCGTGAGTTCGTTCTTCGCCGACCGACGACTGGGACGTCGGCTGACCCGCGTCGAGAATGCCTCCGCTCGCGAGTATCGCTAACATCCCGCAGATCGTCTGCATATTTGCGAGCGCGATCAACGATTATTCCTCATGAGGCCGATGAATGTTGCGCATTCGTGAGGGGGAACGCAACGTGTCGATATCGGGTATGTTGTCGTCAGTCTAGCCCCTAGCGCACGACCGCGTCCACGAAGTTAGGGACGAAGAAGTGTAACGTTCCTTATTCGAGACTTGAATCGTTGCTAAAGTGAAGACATCTACATTCGTAGGAATGATCGCCCCACTCGATATCGATGGCCGCGCTCCGAACGAAGAAACGATGGAATAACGCCGTTTGGAAACCGATCGTCCTCGAAGGAATCGACGAACCCGACGTTATCACGTCATATGACTAAGTCCGATGCTCAACTTCGGCAACGACACCGGCCGGGCCGGTTTTCTGTTGCCCGTCACAAGGCGCATGCATCGGCGAGCGTTGCTTCGTCGCGTCCGGCTTCGCGAAACATCGCGGAACTCTCGAAAAATCCGTTTTCAGAACGACACGTGGATTATAATTTCGGAACCGCAGTTGGGCGCTTTCACTCGACCGAAGATCCGTGGAGTTGAGGATTGAAGATGCAAGATTTCGACCGATGCCATCGCGTGACGCGCCGGACTTTTCTCCGCGGCGCCGGCGTGGCGATGGCGCTTCCTTGGCTGGATGCCATGACTCCCGGTTTGTTCGCGCGAGCAGCCTCGCCCAAGCCCTGGCGCATGGTCGTCGTCTACAACGACATGGGCTTCATGCCTCAATTTTTCTTTCCCGAACAAGCGGGACGGGACTACGCGCTCACGCCTTATCTAGAAACGTTGAAGGACTTTCGCAAAGACTTCACCGTCTTTTCCGGCGTTTCGCATCCGGGTGTCGATGGCGGCCACGCGGCCGACATTTGTTTTCTCACCGGGGCACCGCACCCCGGCAGCGGCGGGTTTCGCAATACGATATCGCTCGATCAATACGCCGCCGAGCGCATCGGCGTGCATACGCGCTTTCCGCATTTAAACTTAATCGTCGGCAACGAGCTCAATCAGAGCCTGTCGTGGACTTCCAACGGCGTGCGGCTTCCGCCCGAGCAAAAGCCGTCGGTGCTCTTTAAGCGATTGTTCCTGCAAGGCAATCCCCAGCAGGTCGAAGCGCAGGTTCGTCAACTCCGCGAAGGTCGGAGCATTCTCGACGTCGTCGCCGATCGGGCTCAAAGCCTAGAACGGAGCGTCAACGCCGGCGACCGCGGCCGGCTCGATCAATACTTTACCGCGGTGCGTGAACTCGAAGGCCGCATGGTGAAGGCCGAGGAATGGGAACGTCGGCCGAAACCGACCGTCAACGTCGCTCCACCTCGCGACAATGAAGACCGCAACGACACGTTGGGGCGGAGCCGGTTGATGTTCGACATGGTTCGGCTCGCGCTGCAAACGGACTCGACACGGCTGATCACGATCATGGTTCAAGACGGCGGCTCGACCCATAACGTTGCCGGCGGCGACCAGCATCACAATCTCACGCACCACGGCAGCCGTCCCGAGGTCGTCGGAAAGCTTCGCCAAATGGAAGAGGGCCAACTCAAAGTCCTGAACGAGTTGCTGACAGCGCTTCGCAACACGCCGGAAGACGGCGAAACGCTGCTGGATCGCACGATGGTTCTTTCGGGAGCGGGCATGGGAAACGCCAACGCGCACAGCAACTCGAATTTGCCTGTCTTGCTTGCGGGCGGCGGCTTCAAGCATGGTCAGCACTTGGTCTTCGACAAGCATCGCAACTACCCGCTGGCAAATCTGTACGTCAGCATGTTGCAGCGCCTGGGGATCGAAGCCGATCAGTTCGCCACAAGCACGGGCACGATGCGCGATTTGGAAATGATTTGACACCGCTTGCAATAGATCGCGTGGGGCGTGCTTTCTCCTTCTACGAAGCCGAGTCGTTTTGAAATGTCGAGCGAACGCTTACTACGAAAAATGCCACCGATGCAGCCGGCTCTATGTTGGAAGGCGCTAGTCGTAGCGCTGATATGGGCATTGCCCTTAGTGGCTCTCGCCGCCGATGCAAAGCCTGCCGACACCGATGCGTTTCATCAACGAATCAAGCCCTTCTTGGTCAAGCACTGTGACGAATGCCACGGCGCGAAAAAGGCAGAGGGAGACCTGAGGCTTGATACTCTCTCGGCCGACTTCGGTGACCAAAAGACGGCCGACGTGTGGGCTCGAGTGCGCGAACGGATGCGCGACGGTGAGATGCCGCCCCCTAAACGTCCTCGACCCGACGATGCCGAAGCGCAAGCCGTGCTCACCTGGGTAGCCGAGCAAACGCGTTCCGGCGTCCGGCCGCCGGTTATGCGGCGATTGAATCGAATCGAGTACGAGAACACGCTCCGCGATCTGTTCGACCTCCCCGGCCTCGAGGTCAAAGAATTGTTACCGCCCGACGGCGACGCCGAAGGCTTCGATACCGTGGCCGAGGCGCTCGATATTTCTTACGTGCAAATGGCCCGCTATCTCGAAACGGCCGACGTCGCGCTCGATCTGGCCATCGCACTCGGTTTGCAGCCGACGAAGCCCGAACCGACTAAGCAGCTTCTCTGGCCGCAAGATTCCGGCGACTGGGATGTCAGGGTTCACGATGGCGCCGTCCTTCCGCTGGGGCCGAATGGTCCCGATCCGATCTGGAATCCGGAAACCGGTTTCATCGACAAGAGTATTCGTCTGCCGAAATATACTCGCCGGATCCGCGCTCTCGCGTCGTTCTTTCATGCCGACTCGGCGGGGCAGCTACGGTTCAACTCGCTCCGGATTCCAGTGCCGGGGATGTATCGCGTTCGGATCTCGACCTTCACGTTCGATTGGAACAAAGGGGAGTATCTACCGGCGCAAGCGTCGCAGCCCTTCTCTTTAACAACCGCCACGCGCACGTTCGGCTACTACGACGCGCCGCCGAACGAAGCGGCCGCGACCACGATCACAACCTGGCTCGAACCGGGCGAAGTCTTTCATTTCAATCCGATTGGTTTGCGACATGGAGCGGGGCTGCAACAAAAGGGATCGGCGCAGTGGAAAGGGCCGGGCGTGGCGGTCGAGTGGATCGAAGTGGAAGGACCGATCGCCGGTCCGTGGCCCCTCGTCGCGCGACAACGATTGTTCGGCAACCTCCCGTTGCAAGAGTGGCAAGCGGAGTCGAAGACGACCCGTCCGATGCGCAAACGAAATAGTCCGATCCTCTACTCGCCCGTCACTGCCAAGCCGATGGAGGATGCGAAGCGGCTACTGCATGATTTTCTGAGCCGCGCGTGCCGGCGACCGATGCCCACGACCGAGGTCGAGCGCTATCTACCGTTGGTCCGCGCGAAGCTCGACGACGGAGCGACGTTCGAGGAAGCCATGCGGTATGCCTATCAAGCGATCCTCTGCTCGCCCGATTTCTTACTCTTACGAATCGAAGCGACGAAGAACGGCTTGCCGGACGGCTTCGCGTTGGCTTCGCGGTTGTCGTACTTTCTATGGAAGTCGATGCCCGATGAGGAACTGACGAGGCTCGCCGCCAACGGTTCGTTGAACAAGCCGGACGTTCTCCGCGCTCAGACGGAGCGGTTGCTGAACGATCCTAAGTCGCAACGCTTCGTCGACGACTTTACGAACCAATGGCTCAAGCTCCGCGATATCAACGCGACCCAGCCCGATCGGACGCTCTATCCCGAACAGGCTTTGGAAGGAGATGTGGCGGCGTATCTGATCGATTCCATGGTGAACGAAACTCGGCAATTCTTCACCACCATGCTGCGAGAAGATCTCAGCGTGGCGAACATCGTCGACTCCGAGTTTGCAATGCTGAACGAGCCGTTGGCGAAACTCTATGCGATCGACGGCGTGCAAGGGGCGGAGTTGCGCAAGGTGCGGCTGGCCCCCGATAGCCATCGCGGCGGCATCCTCACTCAGGCCGGCGTGCTCAAGGTAACGGCCAACGGCACGACCACGTCGCCGGTGACGCGCGGAGCCTGGGTCACGACTCGGATCCTCGGTCGCCCGCTGCCGCCACCGCCACCCGATATCGCGGCGATCGATCCCGACGTGCGCGGCGCTACGACGGTTCGCGAACAGTTGGCGAAACACCGCGATGTCGAATCGTGCGCCGCCTGCCATGCCAAGATGGACCCGCCCGGGTTCGCGTTGGAGAGCTACGATGTCGTCGGAGCGTGGCGCGAGAACTATCGCGTACTCAAAGATAATCGTTTGGAACGAAAGGGCCCCGCCGTCGATCCCACGGGCGAAACGGCGGACGGACGAGCCTTCAAAGACCTGACTGAGTACAAACGAATTCTCTTGGCCGACCAGGATCAACTAGCCCGCAGCCTTGCGTCGAAACTACTTGTTTACGCGATCGGCCGCACTTTGAGCGGTGCCGATCGATTGGAAGTCGATGACCTCGTCAATCGCCTGCGAGACAAAAACCAAGGAGTCCGTTCGCTCCTGCACGAAGTCATCCAAACCCGCGCGTTTCGTGCCTCGCAGTGAGACCTGCGAATGAAACCTGCAAGTGTTCGTTCCGCGGTTAGCGCCGATTGCGACGCCGCTTGGAGCAAGACAACGAGCGCTAGCGAACCAGTCACCGCGTACTCACGGTTGCTTCGGCTCTTCCAGCCGTACGAGAAGGATCTGTTGGGTCTGGCCGTCGGCGAAGTGTACCAGCGCCGATCCGGTATCCTGAGTGAGGTTGCCGATCCCGGTCTCGACGATCGGGCGCGGCTTCCCTTTCACGCTCCAAGCGGCTCGCTGGCTCGCTTTATCGATCATCCCTTCCAGCGTTTGCGTTTCTTTCGTGGCGTCGTTGTTGAGCGTGCCGGAGATGATCCCTTCTTTGCTGACGGCCAACTGCATGAACAACGTCGGATCGCTCCCCGACTTCTGTCCGTCTTGCGTCACGGCGAACACACCGAGCGGTAGCCACTCCGAATCTTCCGGCTTCGTATTCGGCGCGCTCGCGGCGATGGCGTCGGCCTGCTGCGCGTACTCTTCAGCCGTCGCGACTTGTTGACCGCCGCTATAGACGGCATCGTCTTGATAGTAGACGTCGCTGCCGTAATCATACGAAGTCGCCGATCCTGCTCCGTAGCCGACCCAACCGGCGAGAGCGCCCCATGTGGCCCAGCGATAAGGACGATTGATCCGCCACGCAGCCCAGTTGGGATGGTCCGACCAGAAGTCGAGCCGCGGGTGATTCTCTTGGATTTGGTTCCGCACCTCGTCGCGGCGCTGCATTCGATCGTCTTGCCACTGTTGGCGATTCTCGACCCGGCTCGGGCGGTTGTCGGCGAAGTCTTGGCGTCTTTGTTGGCGATTGTCTTGTCCTGGGCGAGTGCCGGCGGCAGGGAGTTGACCGGCACCGGAACGATTCTCGACGCCGGGGCGATTCGCAATGCCTGGACGATCGGCTACGGCCGGACGCTGCGCGGCGGATGCCGCACCGCCCCCATCACGAAAGAAATCGGCCGCCGCTCCGCCGGCTCCCGGCCGAGCGGTGGCGCCGCCGATAGCGCCGGTCGAAGCCCGCGGCACATCGAGGAAGTTGTTCAATTGTCCGGCGTTCGGTCGGCCTCCTCCGGCGATGCCCGCTCCTGCGCCGCCGGGTCGAGAATCTGCCGAGCCCGGGCCTGGTCCGGGTCGTCCGATTCCCGCACCGCCGGTCGCGGGTCTGTTGGCGATCCCGGGATTCGGTCGTGCACCGCCTCCTCCACCCAGTGAAGGCGAGTGCCCGATGGCCGGCGAGGGGCGCGACATTCCGCCACCACCGCCGCCCATGCTTGGTCGCGCGCCACCACCACCACCGCCGGCACGTGCACCACCTCCGCCGCCGCGACCATAAAGGTCTTGCCAAGCCACGAAGTCCAAGATGCCGGCGATGATCAAAAGCCAAGTGATGCGTTTCATGGGAGCAGCTGCCTTATTGTTGTATGAGGATGAGGCGAACGATCGCGCCGTCGGTCGAAAACTATTTGCGAACGATCTGCACTTCGTTGACGTTGGGAAGCAACTCCCCGCCGGCCGTGCGCTCGATCGTTTGCCAAGTGAAGGAATCGGCATCGACCGGCTTCATTACGTTCACCGCCGAAGCCTTGCGACCGTCTGCCAGAATGCCGGTGTTGCGGATCAACCAGCGGTCCTTCTTAAATGTCCAAGCGGCTTCGGCAAAGCCGCCGTCGGAGTCGAACGTCCACGAGCGGATCGACTTCGTCGAAGCATCCCAGCCGATGATCTGCATGCCCGAAAGATCGATCCGATCGCCGACGGTGATCGAATACGACCGTGTGAGAAAATTGCGGTTCTTCGCCCAGTTGCACTCCGTCGTGATGGTCGCGTTGTCGTCGTCGTCGACCCAGGTGCCGACCATCCATTCAAGCACTTTCAATTGCTCGTAGTGCGACGGCGCCTCGTCGTCGTCGTTGTCCGTCACGCGGTCGAGCAGCCAACGCCCGTCGCGCTTGATGTAGATGGCCGTGTATTTCACGATCTCGGGCTCACCTTTCGACGCGATCAGTTTGGCGGTGCCGTGTTCGACCGCGGCGTTCGGTGAGAGCAATTGCACCGATTCCGAAGTTGCGTCGAGCTTCAAGTCGGGCTGCGCTTTGAAGATCGCCGCAAATTGCTCGGCGATGGCGGCGCGGCCGACGACCTCTTCGCCCGTCAGGCGGTTGGTGTAGACCGCTTCCGGCGACCACAACTCGGCTAATGCCTGAGCATCGTGCTTGCCGAAGGCTTCTACATAGGCGACGACGGCTTGCCGAACGGCGGCTTCGTCGGGTGTCGGCTGAGCCGCCGCCGGCTCCGCAGCTTCTACTTTCACCGAAAGCAATACGACCAATAGATAAATGAGTTTTCGTGTCATATCAAGTTGCTCCCAGTTGAGAAAATGAGCGCTCGCCGTCGCGCCACGCTCGGGGCATAGTCGTGCCTGCGATCGGAGAGTTGACTGTGAAGGTCGAATTCACGGAAGTGCCGCATCGGTCGGATCGTGCCTAGTGCGGATTCCAGCCTTATATCCGATCAACCGGTGGATTGCGAAAAATCCCCGTTGGAAAATAGGGAATGGCGCATCAAGGCGGATTTATGATACCGACGCCGACCGACGACTCGATGAGCCGAATATTTGTTTTGCGCCTACTTTTCCCTGTCGTGCATGGACTTCGAATCGCCGGATGCAACGGCGCGAATCGAGGCCACGACCGGCATGTGGCAAGCGAGTCGCATGGTTTTCACGACAGCCCCGACATCGTGCCGGTGCTCGATGCAAAGCGATCGGCTTGGATCCCGAGTTTCTGTAGCACGCTGACATAGAGATTGCATAACGGAAGGTTGTTCTTCCGGTCGAACGCCAAATGCCGCCCATGGCGGAATCCGCCGCCGAACAAGAGCATCGGCATGTTGGTGTTCGTGTGCAGCCCGGCGTTCCCGAGTTGCGATCCGTACAAGACGACCGTGTCGTCGAGAAGCGTCGTTCCGGAATCGCCCGATCGTTTCATCGCTTCGAGTAGGCGAGCCAACTCGCGGAATTGCGCCTCTTCGACCAACTTCAGTTCTTCCCGCTTGACGGGCGAACCGCTCTGATGCGTCAGCGAATGGGTTCCGACCGTGACGCCTTCGATGTTCGGCTTGGCGTTCGTCGCTTGATCCACGAGGATCGTCACAAGTCGGGTCGAGTCGGTCTCAAGCGCGAGTCGCGCTAGATCGAACATCACTTTCGTCTTGCCGATCAGTTCCCCGTTGTCGGCGATGTCGACCGGCGGCTTTACCTGCACCGTGATCTTGGGCTTGCGCTCCCATTCTTCGCCCAACTTCAACCGATTTTCGAGTTCGCGAACGCTGGTGAAATACTGATCGAGCTTATTACGATCGTTTCCGCTTAGGGTTCGTTGCAGCTCTCGGCTTCGATCGGCGACTGCGTCCATGATGCTGCGGCCTTCGCGAAGCCGCGCAACCTGCAAGCCGACTTCTTGCGCCGAGCCTTGCAGGAATAGTTTGGCGAACAACCGCGAAGGCTTCAACTCTCCGGGAATCATCACCCCGCCGCCGGTCCACGAGAGGCTCCGCTTTTGCTCTGGTCCGACGACGATCGTGATCGAGGGGAATCGTGTCTGATGCCCGTTCTTCGCGGCGATGTATTGGTCGAGAGAGATCGAGTTCTTAAAACCGCCTCGATGCGGGTGCGGTGCGGCGGTAAGAAAGCAATTATCGGCGTCGTGCCCGCCGTCGACTTCCGGGTGTGAAACGCCGGAGAACACGGTCTTGTCGCGCCGAAACGGATCGAGCAGTTTGAGATACGGCGTCGCTTCGTAGTTCTCGCCGACGGCTTGAGGGGTGAAGTACTCGGAGAGAATCCCCATGTTCGTGCAGATGGCGAGCATTCGCTTCGGAGGCGAGTTGCTCGGAGCCGCCGCGAAGGCGGGTGTCATGGCATCGAGCAGCGGGAGAGCCAAAGACACGCCCGACGCACGGAGCATGGCGCGCCGCGAAAGAGTGCGGGAGGATACGAAATGAACGGGTTTCATAGAGACTCTCTCACGTTAATCGCGTCGCTCAACGAGCGGCGCTCATCGGGTTGTCATTTATAATGGAACATTCGGCTCGCGACCACTTCCTGCACCAGCGAACGAATGCCGAAATTCTTGTCTTTCAAATTCGTGACGATCCGCTCGACATCGCGTCGATCGGCGAATTGCACCGGCGCGCCGGTCGCGAACGTCGTGAGTCGTTCGACCAGATTGCGAGCCAGCTGCGCTTCGTCTTGCAACAATAGCCGCTTATATTCGCGAATGTCTTGGAACTTGCGACCGTTGTCGAGCTCGCCGCTTGCATCGACGGGCAAGCCGAGGCGATACTTTTTTTTGTGTCCGCGGAAGGTCGAAGTCACCGCATCCCCTTTGCCGAGCGAACGGTAACGATCGCGGTAAGCGCCCAGAACATCGAACGATTCCAAGGCAAAGCCGGGCGGGTCGAGCTTGGCGTGGCAACCGGCGCAGGCTTTCGCCTCGCGATGCTTCGACAATTGCTCGCGAACCGTCGTCGCTCCTTGAATGTCGGGCTCGATCGCCGGCACGTTCGTCGGCGGCGGCGGAATCGGACGTCCGACGATTCGCTCCATGAGCCAAGCCCCTCGCGGCACCGGCGATGTCGTCGTTCCGTTCGCCGTCACTTTAAGTACGCTCGCCTGCGTGATGATGCCGCCGCGAACGTGATCGGCCGGCAACTTCACTTTTCTAATCTCTATGCCTCTGGCCTCCGCTCCGGCGGTTATCGGCAGTTCGTACAGTTCGGCGAGCGTTCGATTCACGCAGACGAAATCGCCGGCGACGACATATCGCACTCCCAAATTGCCGCGCAGCATCTCGGCGAAGTACGCCCGCGTCTCACGAACGAGCGAATCGATCAGATGCATATCCTCATACTCGGGATACAAATCTTCGTCGGGCTTTGTGAAGCCGATCTCGCGGAGGTCGAGCCATTGGTCGGTGAAGTCCGCGACGAAGCGTTCGCTGCGCGGATCGTCGAGCAATCGCTCGACCTGCTTATGCAGTTCTTTCGGATCGCGCAGTCGACCGGCCGCCGCCGCGCTCAGCAAGGCCTCGTCCGGCAGCGATCGCCATAGGAAAAACGAAAGCCGAGATGCCAAGGCGTAGTCGTCGAGCGAGCCCGGCCGTTCGACGAAGTACAGAAAGTCCGGCGAGCAGAGAACTCCTTTGTAACCAGTAAGGACTGCTTCGTAGAGCGGCGCGCCGGCGGTGAGCCGTTCGCGTGCCAGCGCTATGTAGCGTTCGATTTCCTTCGCCGGCACCGGCCGGCGAAAGGCCGACTTTGCGAAGCGTTCGATCAATCGCGCGGCGTCGGCCGGCGGATCGGCCGATTCGGTCACGAGCGGCGGAGGGGGAACCAGCGGCGGAGGTGTTACGCGCGGCGGAACCACCAGCGGTACTTCGCCCAACACACGGCGATGGCTTTCGGGAGGCCAGGCATCCCAAATCGGGCCGTCCCCCACGAACGAATGAAAAGCGATCGCCGGTCCACGGTACTTCAGTTTGCGATCGTTGGTTTGGTAAGGCGCCGCACTGAGATTCATCGTCGGCGCAATCATGCGTATCCATTCACCTTCGTACAGCCAAGTCGTCACCTCAAGATCGGCCAAGCGGTCGATCGGCGCCTCGAACGTCGCAACGTGCCGCGACGAGGTTCCGACTTCGGCGTAGAGCATCAGGACCTGCGGCTTTTCTCCGTCCAGCAAATTACCGTCGTGATAGGTCGTCGTCCGCGCGCGAAGTTTGAGATGAAATCGACCCGACGCGCGGGCGACGAAATGCCCGAAGTAAAACGGCGGCCCGAGCGTGAAGTTCGACATCAGAGCGAGCCCGTCGGCCGGCCGAGTCTGAGTCTTCGGCATCGCTAAGCCGCCGATCTCCAGAAACGACATCGAATAAAGCTTACGTTCCGGACGAGGTTTTAGGGTCATCGCTCCGGTCAATGCGGCCTCGGCCGTTTGCAAGTAAGCGGCCTGTTGCACATACGACATCGGCAACGCTTCGCCGACCACATCGAACCCGTGTGACGAAGGATCGGCCGGAAGCATGTCGCGGAAGTCGGCGTGCGGCAGAGCGAGCAGATCGCGCAACGCGTAGTCGAACTCAACCCGATTGAGCCGCCGAAACGTCGTGCGGCCGAATGTTTGTTGCCGCACCAGATCGGCGGCGATCAATCGTTCGCGGAGCGGTTCGAGTAGTCGCCGTAGCTCGTCCGCCGGCGGACGTGGTTCGTCGGGCGGAGGCATCTCGCCCGCTGACATCTTATCATGCACCTTCACCCAAGCGTCGAACGTCGCTCGGTCGGTTAGGTCGACGAGCGGAAGGTCGAGCCGAAACCCGGCTTCGGCCTTTGCTCCCGCATGGCAAGCGACGCAATGTTTCTGCAAAAACGCTTTCTCGCCCTCGGACGATTTAGCATCGTCTCCGACGACGCTCGTCGAGTGGAACAATAGCAACAGTGCCGTGGCGGCGATGAGGCGGGAGGAGGGCATCGAGAGAGCCGGTGGGACTGAACGACCGTCTGGTGACATTCATCTTAACTCAGCGGCGCTATCGATGCACGCTCGACTTTCATCACGCGCGACGAGCGCGCAGGATCCTATAGAATCTCGCCGCTATTCATCGACCGCGATCGGACCTGGAAACACCGTGAGCTTCTATCACGGCGAGTGATATTTCGCATTCGTCTTGAGAGCGGAGCCGGCCTCAGTCGGCCGATATTTCTTCGCTGAGCGGTGTCGGATCGAAGAGCGCGAACGTCGCCACGCCGTCTTTCTCCGGATCGAGGCCGTAGTAGAGCAGCCGGCCTTGGTACTCGAAGAGTTGCGTGTTCGCGCAGCCGGCCGGTTGATTCTCCAGCAGCGTCGTCCATTTGTCCGTTTTCGGATCGTAGACTTCGAGCGAAGGAACCGTCTTCGCTTCGTTGCTGAAACCCGAAAGACCGCCCGAGAGGTAGAGCTTGCCGCCGGCGGATGCAAGGCTGTTGAACCAGCGAGGCACATTGGGCGATGCCGCATTGCTCCAGGTTTGCGTCTTCATGTCGAACACGTCGACATCCTTCGCGATCTGGGAATCGGCACCGAGGCCGCCGACGAGAAAGTACTTGTCGCCGATCTGAGCGCCGCCGCCCGAACGTCGTGGGTGCGGCAACGGCTTTCCTTCCACGATCTCGACGGCTTTGCTCGAGTCGCCGCTCCAGCGCCAGAGCACGCTGCCGACGCCGCGCTTACCGTCGCTCACTTCACTACCGCCGAAGATCCAAAGTTTGCCGTCGTGACGACCGACGCGGAACATCGAGCGCTGCGTCGGCATGAGCACCGTCTCTTCCGCCCAAGTCTTCTTGCCGAGGCGATATGAATAGATCGTGTTCGTCGAGCCGTACTTGCCGTCGGCGACCGCGAGCCCACCCATGACATGCAGCAACTGATCGGGCCGCTCTCCGGTAACGGCGAGCGTGCCGCTGCGCAGGGCGCGGGGCATGTTCGACAGCTTCTCGACCGAGCGATTGGCTACACTGAAGCGGAACGCTTGATCGGAGAACGAATCGGCGGCGTTGCCATGCGTGTCGCGGCTCTTGTTGCCGCCGAATGCGAACAGCCCCCCCTCATGCAGCAGCACGAGTTGGCTTTGTTTCGCCTCTCCTTCGAACTTCGTTTCCCAGCGCGTGAACTTCGGCTCGCCCCGATTCTTCGCTTTCAAGTCGACGACCTCGACGTTGGCGAGATAGCCTCCCCCCGACACGCCTGCCATGACCACGAGCGTGTCTGTCGACACGACCAAACGATGAAACGAACGCGGATGCAGTAAGCGCTCCAATAGCTTCCACTCGCGGCCTTCGTGCAGTTCGTAAACGATCCCATCACTGCCGCTGTAGAACAAGCGCCCATCGGCGGCGAAGGCGGAGATCGCGAAAGCCCCGAACTTGCCGGCGGCCTTAAGTTCCGGTCCTTTGCTCCACTGGTTCGTCTTGGGGTCGAACACATGGACGGCCTTCGTAATCTCGTGGTCCGCGGTCATGCCGCCGAGCACGTAGAGCTTACCGTCGTGGCCCGCGGCGGCGATCGCTCGCGCGACGAACGGCGGCTTCGCGATCGGCTTCCAGCTTCCCTTATCGTCGGCCAGATCGAATACGAGCGCGTCTTCATTCCAAGCGGCGTCGTCGCTGCCCGAGGCTTGCAGATTCCACCCGCCGACGACGTAGAGTTTGCCGTCAACGACCGCCGCATCGAGCGACGAGCGGGGCTTAGGAAGCGGCGCCAATTCGCGCCACGCGTTCGTCGCCGGATCGTACTTCGCGAACACGTCGAGCGACTCGTAAACGGTTTTTTCACCGGCCTTATTCTTGAAGTTGAGGCCGCCGACGCGATAGACCGCGCCGTTCCAAGCGACGAGGCCGGGACTTTGCGACGGCCGATGCATCGCGAGCGTTTCCCATTTCGCACCGGGCTTCGAGATGTCGAGCCGGGAGAAGTTCGGATTCAGGCCGTCGCTGGAGTTGCCGCGCACGCGCCCCATGTGGCCGCTGAAGGCATAGACGTAGTTGCCGTCGACGGCCGCACCGAAGCTCGAAACCGCTTCCGGCAGCGCGGGAAACGGCTGAGGATCGCGATATTCGCCGGCGAATATCGGAGCGGAGATGAGCGCCGACAAGACCGACGCGGCAAGTAGAGTTGCTTTCATGTGTGACCTTGATGCTGCGGCGAAGAAAATTCGTTGCAAAGGCTAACCGACTACTTTTTATCAAACCGTCTACTGTACCCCAACGAAAAAGAATTTGCTTAGAATACAACTCAGCGTGTGAATTGAATCAGAGGATGAAACGTCATGATGTATACGACGAAAACCGCAACTCCTTTGTCGGAGAGATGTCGGCGCATGTTCGTTCCTCGTAGTTTCGCTCTCGCTTTGTGCTTGAGTGTCGTGTTTCTCGCGGCCGGCACCTCGACGGCAAATGCCGCCGCACCGCAGGGGTTGGGGCGCTCTTTCCAGAAGCTGCAGAAGGAAAAGAAGCTCAGGATCGCCTACTTCGGTGGATCGATCACCGCGGGCCAAGGCGCGTCCCGTCCGTGGCGGGCCCAAACCACGGCTTGGTTTCAGAGCCTCGCTCCGCAGGCCGCGATCACGGAAGTGAGCGCCGCGGCCGACGGCGGATCCGAATACGGAGCGTTTCGGTTTCGCAAAGAGATCGTGGAGCAGGATCCCGATCTTGTGTTCGTTGAGTTCGCCGTCGACGACGCCGACTTAGACGAGCAGCGAGTCTTGCGAAGCGCGGAAGGAATCGTCCGGCAATTTTGGACGACTAACCCCTGGGCCGAAATCGTGTTCATTTACACGGCGAGCAAGAAAACTTCACCGAGCAACGATCGTGACGAAGTGCCTAAGGCCGTCGGCTATCATCAAGCCGTGGCTCGACATTACGGCATTCCGGCGATCGATGTCGGCAGCGCACTGGCCGAAGATATTCGATCGGAAAAGAGCACTTGGGAATCGCTGACCACGGACGGCGTTCATCCGAACGACGCCGGAACGGCCGTCTACTTCCGCACGATCGAAGCGTTTCTCGCGGCGCATCGAAACGACCGTATCGAGGAGCCCATGACGTCGTTACCCGATCCCCTGACGAAAGACCCTTTCAGTGGCACGCACCTGATGAAGGGGACGACCTTGTATGCGCCGGGATGGCGCAAGGTGACGACGCCGGCCGATTCGCTTCCTTTTATCTATTTCTATTTGATTGGAAGAGATTTGTTTATGTAATTATTG
>JAIOPP010000078.1 GCA_021413845.1 Planctomycetia bacterium
CGAGGCGAGCGGCCGGTGTGAACCGGCCGTTGGAAGCGCGAAATGTTATTTGAGTTTGGATGCGTGTATGTGCGACAGAATCGTGCTTGCGGAAACGGGGGCCTGACGGCACCCCGCTCGCCTCGGAGATGTTGGCGCCTCGATGACTTCAAGTGAGATGAAAATTATGTTGCGTTCGTTGTTCGTGTTGGTTTGGTCGGTCTTTGCGATTTGCGTGGCACCGTTGCAAGGTGCCGAGCCTGCTGTCGCGACGTCGCGCAATCTCGGCCCTTGGGACATGGCGGCGCTGAAGAAGCCGACGAAGCATGTCTTCGGCGCGAAGTCGGGCTTGGTGACGGAAGTCTTTTACGAGAGCGTGCCGTATCAAGGGAAGCCGACGCGCGTGTTTGCATATCTCGGCCTGCCGGAAGGGACAGGGCCGTTCCCAGCGATGCTCTGTGTTCATGGCGGAGGAGGAAAAGCGTTTCGAGAATGGGCCGAGCTGTGGGCCAAGCGCGGCTACGTGGCGCTCGCGATGGACACCGCTGGCAACGGACCCGACGGCAAACGGCTCGTCGACGGCGGGCCCGACCAGTCCGATGTCGGCAAGTTCGGCGAGTTCACCGCCGCCACGGTCGGCGATATGTGGACCTATCACGCGGTCGCGGCGGTCGTGCGTGGGCACTCGTTCTTAGCCGCGCAGGCGGAAGTCGATCCGAGCCGGATCGGCATCACCGGCATCTCTTGGGGAGGCTATCTCACCTGCATCGTCACCGGGATCGACGATCGGCTGAAGGTCTCCGTGCCGGTCTACGGTTGCGGATTTTTAGATGAAGATAGCGTGTGGCTGCCCCGCTTCGCGAAGATGTCGCCCGAGTTGAAGAAGCGTTGGGTCGACATGTTCGATCCGTCGCGCTATCTCGCCGGCGCGACCTGCCCGATGCTGTTCGTCAACGGCACGAACGACTTTGCGTATCCGCTCGGCAGTTACAAAAAGTCGTACGAGTTACCGACAGGCCCGGTCTCGCTTTGCATTCGGGTCCGGATGCCGCACGGCCATCCGCAAGGTTGGGCCCCGGCGGAGATCAGCTTGTTCGTCGATAGCATTCTTAAGCAAGCGAAGCCGCTGGCGAAGATCGGCCCGCTGGAAGTCGTCGAAGGGAATGCTTCGGCGAAGTACGGTTCGTCGACCCCGATTAAAACGGGCGAGTTGCACTACGCGGTCGCGACGGGAACGTGGCAGAAGCGCGAATGGAAATCGATACCAGCGGTGCTCGATCGGGGGACGGTGCGCGCCGTCGTGCCGCATGCGCGTCCGATCGTCGCGTATCTCACGGTGACCGACGAACGGGGAGCGCTGGTGAGCACGCCGCACGTCGTGATCGAGAAGTAAATGAACGGGCGTTCGCGCAAAAAAAAATCCGGGGCGGTGTCTCTTAAGACACCGCCCCGGTGCGTGCCCCCCGGCTCGCTATAAACGGTGAAGCGACTCGGCTACGAGGGCTTGATCGAGGCCGGCGACGAGCGTCGCGCGGCGTTGTCTTGTTCCGAAGCTTGCGGCTCGGCGGCCGGTTGCTTCGAGGTCGGTTGTTTTAGTGTCGGCTGCTTTAGTGTCGGTTGTTTTAGTGTCGGTTGTTTTAAGGTTGGGTCGAGGCGGCGGGCTTCGGCGAGTTCCTTGTCGGCGAGTTCGCTTTTCCCTTGCCTAGACAGAATGATGCCGAGGTTGTTGTGTGCAGCGGCCGGGCTGACCGCTTTCGTAAACGAAGCGAACGCCTCGTCATACTTTTCTTGCTCTGCTTCGATCAGCCCCAACGTCACCCAGCCGCGCTTATGATCCGGATCGATCACGAGCGCCTTGCGGGCTGAGAGCTCGGCATCGACGAATTCGGCGCGTTGAAATTGAAAGTAAGCGAAGTCGTTCCAAAGATCGGCATTCGTCGAGTCTTCCTTGAGCGCCGCTCGAAATTCGGTAGCAGCGAGTTCGTGCTCACCGGCACGCGCATGGAGCACGGCCAAACGCGGCGCGATGCCCGACTGTTGTGGCACGAACTTGCGAGCGCGCTCATACTGCTCGATCGCGGCGGTGTCTTTGCCGTGCGCTTCCATCTCGCGCGCCGTCGTGAGGCAGGCTCGGCACGCTTCGGCCGGCGAACGTGCGCGCTCATTCGTCTCGGCGGGTGCTTGGTCGGTTGCCGTCGCCATCGGCTCTTCCACTTGCACCGGCTTGCGGCTTAAGCGCGGAAGCGCAAACCGCTCGGTGGTGCAGCCCGCGCAGACTCCGCATAGAAGCAGAGCGACGAGGGACCGTAAGTAGTAGAAGCGAATCTTCATGAGGTGCGTAGCGCGAGCGCCGAGCGTTAGCCCGGTAATTCTTTCGTGGGAATGGCTCTTTCAGGTTCGGCTGCGCGCTCTGAGTTGAGTTTGCGGCCTCCCCGTGGCAACTATTATCGGTCGTAACGGTTAGGAACTTTCGCCGAAGAGGGGATTCGTTTTTCCGGGCGCCGGCGGTGCCGGCGGTTGCCGATCGACGCTGCGAACGTATCGACGACGCGGCGACCCACCAGTTTCCAGGTCGCGCCCCACGGCCCGATGTCGGAAATATCCCGACGTCGATTCGTGCGACGGTGGTGGAATGCGTGACGACTATGCCGGGGCGAAGAAGCGGTTTTCCATCGCTTTTTCCGCAATTAGGCAACGAATGCAATTTCGTCGATGGTGCCCATAGCCTTGTTCCGCCCGGGTAGTAAAATGATCCGACGGAGCGATATCGGTCGAGTTCGGACTCAACTGGTCGTCTTCGTGAAACTACTGAGGAATACATGCCTACGCTGCTGGCTATCGATGACGATCGTTCCGTTCTGCATTTGATTACCCATGCGTTCAAGGATTCCCCCGTTACGGTGGTCACCGCCCGCGACGTGGCCGAAGGGCTCGACATCGTGCGTAAAGGTGCCGACGTCGTCTTGCTCGATATCATGCTGCCCGACATTTCCGGGCTCGAAGCGGCACGGAAGTTTCAGGCGCTCGATCCGAAGCTTCCCGTGATCTTCATCACCGCGAGCGGCACGAGCGACACGGCGATCGAAGCGATGAAGCTTGGCGCGTACGACTATCTGCTGAAGCCGCTTGATCTGCCGAACCTGCGCGACCTCGTAACCCGCGCACTGGAGATTCGGCGCTTGATGAAGGTGCCGGTCGAGCTGCCGCGCGACGGGGTGCAGCGGTTCGATAACAACGACCAGATCATCGGCCGGTGTTCGGCGATGCAGGAAGTGTTCAAGGCGATCGGTCGGGTCGCTTCGCAAAACGTCACGGTGCTCATCAACAGCGAAAGCGGCACCGGCAAAGAGCTGATCTCGCGCGCGATCTACCACCACAGCCATCGGGCCAACAAGCAATTTCTGGCGGTGAACTGCGCGGCGATTCCCGATGCGCTGCTCGAAAGCGAATTGTTCGGCCACGAGAAAGGCTCGTTCACTGGTGCCGATCAGCGCCGCATCGGCAAGTTCGAACAACTATCAGGCGGCACGATTTTCCTCGACGAAGTGGGAGATATGTCGCCGCTCGTGCAAAGCAAAGTGCTACGGCTCCTGCAGGAACAGCGGTTCGAGCGCGTCGGCGGACACGAAACCATTCAGACCGACGTGCGGATCATCGCGGCGACGAATCGCGATCTGAAGCAGATGGCGGCGCAAGGGAAGTTCCGCGAAGACTTGTATTACCGCCTCAACGGTTTCACGATCAAGATTCCGCCGCTGCGTGAACGGGGCGACGACATCCTGCTGTTGTTGCAATACTGCTTGCAGAAGTTCAGCCGCGAGCTCGGCAAGAACGTGCATAGCATCTCGCCGGAAGCGTTGGACTTGCTCGTGCATTACGGTTGGCCCGGCAACGTGCGCGAGTTGGAAGCCGTGATTCGTCAATCGCTGTTGCAGACGACCGGCTCCGTGATCTTGCCGGAATTCCTGCCCGACAGCGTCCGGTTCGATCCGGGCGAGCCGGTGATTTTGGACCCGAACGACGACCCGGCCAGCGATCTCGAAGCGTTTCTCAACACGCGCTTGCGTAACGAGAACGCGCAAGACATCTACGTCGAGACGTTGGAAATGATGGAGCGTTACGTGATCAGTCGGGTCTTGCGACACACCGAAGGAAACCAATCGCAAGCCGCGAAGATGCTCGGCATCACGCGCGGAACGCTCCGCAACAAGATCCGGACGTTGCGTATTTCGCTCGGTACGACGGTGACGCTCGACGAAGAGCCGGAAGCCGCCACGAACGCGGAATAGTTCGCATCCCGCCCGGGAATGCGCAGCACAAGGTTCTTGATCGCGATGTAGTTTCATTATGCAGCAGCGACACGAAAACGACGCCGCCTCGGGCGAAGCGAACGCTCGGCGACTGCTGCTCGTCGACGATACGCCGGCGAGCTTAAAGATCCTGGCTAGGCTACTGGAAAAGCGCGGGTACATGGTCGAGCTGGCGCAGGACGGACACGAAGCGGTCGCGCTCTATCGGACTCGCCCGTTCGATGCCGTGCTCATGGATCTGCAAATGCCCGGGCTCGACGGCTTCGGGGCAACCATCGCGATCCGCGCGATGCAAGATCGTCCGCAAGTGCCGATCATCGCGCTGACGGCACACCTCGTCGACGGCACACGCGAGCGGTGTCTGGAAGTCGGCATGTCCGAGTATCTGGCGAAGCCGATCGATTTCGGGCTGCTGACCTCGACGCTCGAATTGCAACTAGGGACGCGTTGAAGCGACGTGCCCGTTAGGCGCCGGCTTCGAGTTGTCTGCGGAGCGCCGTGCTGAGCCGTTCGATAGCGGTGTCGAGTTCGGCAAGCGATGCGGTGTCGATCTCCGCGGCCATCGCGCGTTGTTCGATGCGCCAAGCCAAGTCGACGGCTTGACGGCCGCCGAAGTTCGAGCAGAGCCCTTTTAAGCTGTGCGCGGCGCGCGACAGCTTCACGGCATCTTTTTCTTGCGCGGCATCGTGCGCACGTTGCAGAATCTCACCGGCGTCTTCTAAGAAGAAGCGGACTAAGTCGGCGAACAGTCCGGCATCGCCGCCGAGCCGCTCTAATGTGCCCGGGTAATCGAAGACTTCGGTAGCTGTCATAGATTGACGCGTTTTCGGTCGGAATGAAGCGGCGGTCATCAGAGCACCATAGTAACTTTTGATTGCTGGGAGTAAATACGTCGACTTCGACAAAACTTGCCTGCATCGACCACCTGCGCGTTTATCGACCATGCTTGCCTGAGTTGCTTCGTGGAACCGTAAAGAAGCAGGGCGATTCTTATGCCGTCTTCCGCAATTCGTTTATCGAGCTTCGTGGCGCGCGTTTTGCTATCCGTATACCGGTGGCTTCAACACCCCGTATTCAATCTTGCTTCGAATTCTTATAGGAGACACGATCATGCTTAGCTGGGCCCTCACCTTCTTGGTCATCGCACTCATTGCCGGCGTCCTTGGTTTCGGCGTCGTCGCCGGTACGGCCGCTTCGATCGCCAAGGTTCTGTTTCTCGTCTTCCTGGTGTTCTTCGTGATCAGCCTGATCGCCGGCCGTCGACCGGTCGTCTAGACGAGACATTCAAAATCGCAGCCAAGGCCGGGAAGCTCTTTAGCTTCCCGGCCTTTTTCGTTGCTAGATCGCACGCCGATCAAACCGCGCATAAAAAGCGACCCGCACAAATTCACATTCGTGCGGGTCGCTCGCGGTTCAACGTTCTGCTCGACCGCTCCCGAGCCGTTCTCTCAAGCGGCTCGGAGCGATCGGGAGTTTTCAGTTCGGCAGCTTAAGTACAGCCACGAATCATGAAGAGGACCAACAGCACCGGAATCGGTACGCCGAGCAACCACAACATGACCCAACCTGCCTTGCCCGAGCGATCCCCGTGAGGAGCTTTATGAAGAGACATTTTGATCACCTTGAAAGAGAAGTATTTTCACACTGACGTACTTATTAAATGCACGTCTCGTGCCAACTCTTCAAAATGATTACGTCGGCACGACGTCGGGAGTTTCGCCGTCGCCGGCAGTACGACGATCGCTTGCAGCGGCTTGGGAATCGGTCGATTGCGAGTCTTCATGAGCTGCCGCCGCGGCGGCACGGCTGGCGGCGAACGCTGCAATGCCGGTCTGTGCGATCGACATGAGGTACTTCGACGCCGCGACTTTCGCCATCTCGACGAGCGGCGTCCAATGGGATTCTTGCGGCGGCGGAGCCGGCTCCGGTTCCGGCCGAGTTCGAGGTTCGCCGCGCACGTAGGCTTCGGATCGCGCAGCGCCGTTCGACGGCGGCGGAGCCGCGGAAGCGGGAGGCGCAGCCTTTCGCGAAGCGATCGTCGTGGCGGCGGCGAAGCCGGCCGCCGCCGCTACGGCGACCGTGGCCCAGGGATAACGCTCGGCCCATTCGCGCGGGTCGGCGGCGTGAGCCATGTCGCCTTGAATTTTGCCGAGCAGGTCGTGGATCGCGCTCATGGCGCTTTCCGCCTGATGGCGCAGCAGCACTTCTTCGCTCAGGTCCGTATCGACGTGAGGCTTCTCGGGCTTAGCGGCGCTAATTTTTTCGTACCTCATCGACGTCGTGTCCGAAACGGGCTCGTTGGGTTTGGCGTCGGCGATCATATTTTTCCTTTATCTTTCTGCGCGAGGTCAGCAGCCACTGTGGAAGCACTAGTCGGACGGTTCCGAAAGCGACCGCCAACAGCACACCGCCGGTAACAAGCGAGCCGGCCCACGGTCGATGGGCGATTAATTCTCCAAGGCCGCCGGCGATGCCGATCAGCACCATGACGACCGCCACGACGAGAGTCGTCAGCAAGGCCGTCGCCCCGGCGACGGCGAGCAAAGCGTAGAGCACGAGCTTGCGAACTTTTGCGCGGACGAGATCCGTTTGCGCGGCGAAGTAGTACGCAATGTATTCGCGCAACTCTTCGAAATGCGCCATGAGCGGCGCAAACAACTCCGCCGCGGTTCCGTATGATGCGGTGCCGTGCGGTGGCGCCTCGTGAGGTGCTTCGCCGAACGGCTTGCGCTCGGCTCCTCCCGGCATCTCGGGAGGGATTCGGTTTCGTGGTTCCGTCGAGTGGTCGAGCATGAGCGGTGCGTCCGTAAGAAAGAGTGGCACCCTAACGATAAGCAAAAGGCCCGCTCATTTCGAGTCGGGCCTTTTGCATTTCATGCCGCGCGGAGTCCGAGGTCGTGGGCTGCGAACGCGCGGCGATTACTAACCGGACGACTATTTCTATTTCCGCACGAACAACATGCCGAGCAAGAAGCCCGCTGCCGAGGCCGCTAGGAGCGACTTCAACGGCTGGCGACGAATCTGGCTTTCGATCGTGTGTTCGAGTTCGACCGCGCGCTTACGGCCTTCGTCCATGTATTCGCCGGCCATGCGACGCCCTTCGTCGGCGAACTTACGTCCTTCTTGGATGTAGTCTTGGGCCGAATCGCGAAGGTGCTCGAATTGTTCTTGGGCAGCTTGCTTGACGTCGTTGCCGAAGCCTTTCGCCGCATCGGCCGCATTGGCGGCACGGTCACGCACGTTCGCTTCCATCTTGTTGGCTTCGTGTTTTACGGAAGACATGATTTACTCCTAAAGAAAAAGAGGGCGTAGTCGGTAGTTGCGGCCCGGGATTCGTTTGCGACATGGTGTGAGCTTTTGCGGCTCATCGGCCCTGCGAGCCGGGACGGAAGGATTGCATCTACCGTGCCAAACGGTTTTGTCCTTCGTCGCAGGCCACGAACCAGGAAGAATTCGCGGTATTCGATGCCGGCATGCACGTTTTAGAACCATCCGGCACGGCATGGATGGTCGTATTCCGTTCAGCTTTCATGAGCGGGACGCATTTCGCGCATGACGAAACAAAAAAAGCTCGCCCGGCCCGAAGGCCGAACGAGCCAATACGAGGTCGTTCTGCGGAGCCGAGGCCCGCCGCTTAGATCCGGCCGAAGACCATCAGCAAGATCAAGACGAGCAAAATCAGACCGATACCGCCGCTTGGGCCATATCCCCAGTTGCGGCTGTGCCCCCAAGTGGGAACTGCGCCGAGGAGCATGAGAATCAGGATGATCAGTAGGATCGTTGATAGCGAGATCATGGGTGTTTTTTCCTTTTCGAAGTGGTCGTGCTTAGGTGCAGCTGGTTTGTGTAACGAAGAAAGACAGATGCACATTCGGTGCCGAACCAGCTAGCGCTCGTGATTGCGCGATATGCGATCATCGCAAACGATCTTGCGCCACCGATGGGATGCGCTTCTCGGCCCATTCGCATGTTTGGCTTCCAACGGTATGTCGATTGCCATTGTCTTGCCGAGTCGTCCTCACATTCAAAACAATCGCTCGTCATTCATAACTATTTAGGAGCCTTCCTATGTCAGCCTGTGCATTTCAAGACCAGCACGCGAGCCATTGCGACTCGCACAATTTAGATTGGTCGCTGCTTTTCATGGGTAGTGCGCTCACGCTCTTGGGAATGGGCCACCGCGGAATCGGAGGCTGCATTGCCCGCAATTTGGGAACGCTGGCCTTAGGCACGGCCGCAGCAGCCCTGTTGCAAGATAAGCCGTGGACGGCGAGTCCATCGTTTGTCGCTCCGGAAATCGCACCGCAGTCGCAGGCGCCACGAGTTCGGGAACTGCAGCCAAGCTCACTGAAAGACTCCGTGGATATCGCGAGCTATGAATCGTTTCCGGCGAGCGATCCCCCGGCGATTCATTAATCAGCCTGCGCGAACTTCGGTCGGTTTGTCGCCTCATGAATATTTTGAAATGAAAACAGGATTG
Organism: Planctomycetia bacterium; assembly: GCA_021413845.1. Taxonomy (NCBI): domain Bacteria; kingdom Pseudomonadati; phylum Planctomycetota; class Planctomycetia; species Planctomycetia bacterium. The sequence continues at coordinate 8,770 of JAIOPP010000078.1, forward strand.
CCGTTATGAATACCGACCAGCTTGCCGGCAACTGGAAACAACTCAAAGGGAAGATGAAAGAACGCTGGGGAAAGTTCACCGACGATGACGTGAAAGTGATCGAAGGAAAGAAAGACCAACTCGTCGGTAGGTTGCAAGAGCGTTACGGCTACACGCGCGAGCAAGCCGAACGAGAAGCGAACGACTTCTGCTCGGATTGCTAAATACGCGCACCGCGAGAATTTAAGAAGGCGGCGAAGCAGACTACAGCTGAATCATCGCGCTCGCGATGTTTTATTGCGAGCAATTCAGCGGCATCTTGAAATCACAATATAAAAGGGAACTTGAACATGGCTACGAAACAATTGCCCCCCGGCCAGAAGAACGACGCAGCGAATTCTCCGGCAGATGAGATCATGATTACGCGCGAACGACTCATCGAGTTGCTCAACGAAGACCTACGGCGCGAGTATCAAGCCGTGATCGCTTATGTCGCCTACTCGCAGGTGATCAAAGGGGCCGAGTTCATGACGATCGCGAAGGAGCTCGAAAAGCATGCTTCTGAAGAGCTCAGCCACGCGCTCGTTATCGCGAAGCAGATCGATTATCTCGGTGGCGATCCGGCCGTGGTGCCGATGCCCGTGAAGACTTCGAAAGACTCGCGCGACCTATTACGCTTCGACCTGGATAACGAAACCGAAACGATCGGACACTATCGCACGCGCGTGAAGCAATGCGAAGCGTTGGGCGAGTTCGCCATAGCCGAACACATTCGCCGCATCTTAGTCGACGAACAAGACCACCAGATCGAGCTCGCGACGGCACTGGGGATCGACGTACCCCGAACTTGATGCCATGTAGGGTCGCATAGTCGGATGCATCGATTCGTTGACATTCGATCCGGCATCCGAGGATACTTCACCGAAATCGTTCGATGGGATATGCTTGCCGATTCGTGTCGGTCGCAAAAAGACCAAGATCCGGTTTCGCCGAGCCAATGGAGTATCTCAAGATATGTCCGAATCCCTATTTCGCTATCGATGCCCGTGCGGAATTTCCGATCCCCTGAATATCAGCAACGGAACCGCGTCATGTAAGCACTGCAAAAATAAATACGCCGTTTCCGAGAACGGCGTGCTTTTATTTAATCAGGTGGAATCTAATCAGAACGCCTATTTCGATGAAATATATAAGGCAGGCCATTTGCACATCGCCGATCGATATGCGGAAAAGGTCGGAGAAGTGTTCGATGGCTGCGTCGAACGAGTACAAGGCTATTTGGAGATCATTCAAAAACACATTCCGTTACGTGGTGGGAGAGTCGAAAATTTATCCATTCTCGATGCAGCTTGCGGTGCCGGGTGGGTAGCTGCCGGAATCGCCCATCATCCAAGCGTGACGGGATGCAAACTACACGCGTTTGATATATCGCCCCATGGGCCGGAGTTGCTGGCGCGATATGACAAAAGTATCAAGTCCTCCAATAAAATCGAAGCGTCGGCTCAAGACGCTTCGCAAATGGTGTTCGACCGAAATACGTTCGATGTCATCATCGGTAGTTCTATTCTGCACCATTTCGATGATTACGAAGGGTTTTTAAGTCATTGCTATTCGCTATTGAATCCGGGCGGAATCGCCATCTTTGGAGAGCCGTTTGCGATGGGGTACGGACTCGGAGCGGCCGCACTTTCCCTGGCGCAAAAGTCGCTAGGCAAGAAGTACAAGGAAGTTGATGTCCTTTACGACGATCTTGTGTATCGCAACAGACGTCCTCGAAAAGATTTGGAAGTTTTGGTCGACAAGCATCTTTTCCTGCAATCGAAATTTTTTTCAACGGCTAGGAAAATCGGCTATGAATCCGTTGAATACATCGCCTTGACTTCGATGCAGTATCTTCGAGAAGGGCTGATCAACGAACTAGAGGCAGTTTCAAAACCGCCTCAGGACGATCATGAGGCAAGCGAGCTTGGCGAAGCTATGGAAGAGGAAGGCGTAGAACTCGTAGCGGGTAACGAGCCGTCGGAAGGCCTTCATCCAACCGATCGTGCGCTCGACGA
>JAIOPP010000079.1 GCA_021413845.1 Planctomycetia bacterium
ATAGCGCACCGATCCGGAGAGCCAGGCCGAGTTGTTCATCGGCCTTCGGGTCTACCGATTCGCCGCTCTCTTGAAACGTTCCCACCGGGGTATAGCCCGTGCCGGTCACTTCGATTCGACGCCGGTCCAGCACGTAGACGCACACCGTCATTTCGTTCTTGGTCAAAGTCCCGGTCTTATCGGTGCAGATGACGGTCGTCGCACCGAGGGTTTCGACGGCGGGGAGCCTGCGCACCAGCGCGCGCTTCCTCGCCATGCGCTGCATTCCTAACGCCAGCGTCATCGTAGCCACGGCGGGAAGGCCTTCAGGCACTGCGGCGATGGCCAGCGAGAGCCCGATCTCCAACATGTGCCAGAAATCGGTGATACCCCGCAGCCACCCCGCCGCGACGATGATCGCGCACAGAACCAGCACGACTAAGATGAGTATCTGACCAAGTCTCGCCAGTTTTTGTTCCAGCGGGGTATCGCGCGTCGTTGCCTCGTCGATCAGCGTGCCGATCTTTCCTACTTCCGTTCGCGCGCCGGTGGCCGTCACCAACATTCGCCCGCGTCCCTCCGTAATCGTCGTACTCAGGTATGCCATATTGATGCGGTCACCCAGCGCGGCGTCTTCGTCAGCGAGCTGTTCGGATGACTTAGTCACGGCGTGCGACTCGCCCGTCAGTGCCGCCTCTTCGATTTGCAAACGGACACTCTCGACGATGCGACCATCGGCCGATACTCGCGCTCCGGCCGCTAAGATGATCAGATCTCCCGGCACCAACTCCGCCGCCGGAATTTCGCTCTGTCTCCCGTCTCGAATCACATGGGCAACCCGCACGGCTTGTTTTTGCAAGGCGGATAGCGCCTGCTCCGCTTTCCACTCGGTCAAAAATCCGATGGCGGCGTTGATGATGATGACGACCAAGATCGCGATCGCCTCGATGATGTCGCCCATGGCGAAAGCGATCGCCGTGGCCGCGACCAGCAAAGCCACGATGAGACTTTGAAACTGCGCCAACAAGATATCTAAGGTCGAGCGCTGCTGAGCTCGGGCCAAAGTGTTGGGGCCATGCTCCGACAGCCTCCGGACGGCCTCGGCGCCGGAAAGTCCGCGCGTCGGATCGGACTTTTGCTGATCCTTCACAGCTTCGACGGACAGGGTGTGCCAATTGACTTCGTCGATTCGCCGTGGGACATGACCGGCGTTGGAATGACCGCGCACTTCGTCGGGCTGACTATCGTTCATGCCGTTTTATTTCCAAACGTTATGTCGCGGCCGGTCGCACCGTCGGATTCCTCGCGGTGTGACGGCTATCATAGCGTTAGGTCCTGTCAGGCAGTGCTTGCCGTTCGATGGAGCGTGCGGAATCATCCGTCGCGCCGTATATTTATCGCTGTCGATGAAGTCGACCCTTCCGTCATCCTCTCGGGTGGAGTCGACATGTGGAGCAAATACGTCTTGTATCCGCCGCCCAGATTGGAAACGTCGAATCCCGCCTGCAGCAAGATTCTCGTCGCGAGATATCCTCGTTGTCCGACCTGACAGTAGGTGACGATCGGCCTCCCATGCGGCAGTTCCGCTAGCCGGCTTCGCAATTCATCGATCGGAATGCTAACGGCGCCCGGAACGTGTCCGCCGGCGTACTCGGCCGGTGTTCGCACGTCGAGCACGAACGGCTTGTCCGCCGCGTCGTCGAGCGTCTCCCAATCCGTTTGCGGGTGATCTCCGCGGAGCAGGCCGCTTGCGACGAATCCGGCCATGTTGATCGGGTCTTTGGCGGAGCCGAACTGCGGTGCGTAAGCCAGTTCCATTTCTTCCAACTCGAACACGGTCAGGCAGGCCTGAATCGCCACCGCCAACACATCGATCCGCTTGTCGACGCCCGCACCTCCGACGGCTTGCGCACCCAACACTCGCCCCGTCGTCGGGTCGAAGATGAGCTTTAGCGTCATCGCTTCGGCACCGGGATAGTATCCGGCGTGATGTGCCGGATGGATGTAGATCTTACGGAACGGTTGGCCGTTTCGGCGGAGTGATTTTTCCGACGCGCCGGTGATCGCCGCCGTGTGATCGAAGAAGCCGAGGATCGCCGTTCCCTGCGTACCTCGGTACTTCATCGAACGACCGCAGACGTTGTCGGCGGCGATACGGCCTTGCCGATTGGCGGGGCCGGCGAGCGGCACCTGCGTCGGCGCGCCGAGGACGAAATCTGCGACTTCGATCGCATCGCCGACGGCGTAGATGTTCGGATCGCTCGTCCGCAGGTATTCATCGACTTGAATTCCGCCGCGCGCACCGACCTTCAGACCCGCATCGATCGCCAGTTTGTTTTCCGGTCGAACTCCGACTCCGAAGATCACTAATTGCGCCGGGAGTCTTTGGCCCGAGTTCAAGCAAACGACGAGCCCTTCCGGCGTCTGCTCGACCGCCTCGGCCGAGCATCCCAGCAGTAAGTCGATTCCTTTGCTCGCTAACCCTTCGACGATGGGCGTCGTCATCTCCAGATCGAACGGCGCCAGAATCTGTCCGTTTCGCTCGACGACGGTCGTCGCTATGCCGCGACGGACGAAGTTCTCCGCCAGTTCCAAGCTGATGAAACCACCACCGAGGAGAACGGCTTGCTTCACGCCCTGGTCGACGTGCATTTTGATCCGATCCGTGTCTTCCAGGTTTCTCAGCGTGAAGACCCCGCGCAGATCCAGGCCGGGAATCGACGGTCGATACGGGGCCGCACCGGTTGCGAGAATCAGTTTGTCGAATGACTCGTCGTACTGTCGACCCGATGCAAGGTCTCGAACTCGAACCGTTTTCGCCGAACGGTCGATCACGTCGACCGACGATAGGGTTCGGACATCGAGTCGAAATCGAGTCCGGAGCAACTGGGGCTTAGCGACTAGGAGCTTTTCTCGGTCCGCGATCTCGCCGCCGATGTAGTACGGCAAGCCGCAGTTGGCGAACGACACATCCGGCCCGCGCTCGAACAAGATGATCTCGGCATCCTCCGACAGTCGCCGAGCACGAGCTGCCGCGGAAGCTCCGCCTGCCACTCCACCAACGATGAGCAGTTTCAAAATCAAGAATCCTTTAGTACGAACAGCCGTTGCTCTTATCCAGATCTCGATCGAATCCGTGTCGTCCATCTCGCGTCGAACTCAGCCTGATTCGCCAAGATCCTGCCGATACGCCAGAAGTCGCAGCGAGTTTAAGATGACGACCAACGTGCTTCCTTCGTGAAACACGACGGCCGGTCCGATGCGAGCGAATCCGAGCGTGGTTGCGGCGCTCAGTACGACGATCGTCCCCAGCGCGATCACCAAGTTTTCGGCGATGATCCGACGCGCGCGGCGCGACAGACCAATCGCAAACGGCAGTTTCCCGACATCGTCTCCCATCAGCGCGACGTCCGCGGTTTCCAGCGCCGCGGCCGTTCCGGCTCCTCCCATTGCGATCCCGACGGTTGCGTTAGCCAGCGCCGGAGCATCGTTCACGCCGTCGCCGACCATCACGACTTGGTCGTGCGTCTCGAGGAGTTCGCGAATCGCCGCGACCTTGTCTTCCGGCAGCAAGCCGGCCCGAATGTGGTCGATGCCGATTTCTCGACCGATCGCTTCGGCCACTCCTTTGTTGTCGCCGGTCAACATGATCAGCGTTTCGATCCCCAACTCGCGCAACCGGTTAAGCGTCTGCCGAACGTGCGGGCGCGGAGCATCGGCCAGCCCGACGGCCCCGAGCCAGCGCCCGCCGTGACGAACGACCATCACGCTTCGACCACGCTGTTGAAGGTCCGCCACCATTCTGTTCAGCACCTCGGGAGCGGCCGCCGGCTCTCCTTCAAACATCCGCAGGCTGCCGATCTCCACGACTTTTTCTTCGACGGTCGAACGCACGCCGCGCGCCGTCACGCTTTCGACGTCGGAAGTCTCCGGCAGTTCGATATGATCCGCCTCAGCTCGCCGCACGACCGCGGCGGCCAACGGATGCTGCGACCGCCGCTCGACCGCCGCCGTAATCCGCAGCAACTCCGCTTCCGAGATGCCGGCCATCGGCAGCAGATCGGTCACTTGCGGCTTGCCGGCGCGGACCGTTCCATCGACCGGGATCCGCTGAGCCGGGTGGACGATCACCGTCTCGCCGAGAACTTCTTGCTCGATTCCGTCTCGTTGCACGATCGCCTTCGCCGGCGCGAGATCGGAGAGTGCGCGAATCGCATCTCGGGCTCGTCCGAGGGCGTAGTGCTCCAGCGCATGCGCCAGGGAGAACAAGAACAACAGAAACGCACCTTCCACCCATTCTCCCATCGCCGCCGCCCCGACGGCGGCGAGCAACATGAGCAGGTCGATGTCGAAGCGAAAGCTCCGTTTAATCAGTCCTCCGAATAGATGTCGGAGGAGGTCGAAACCGCCCGCCAGGTAGGCGGCGAGGTAGAGTCCGATCGCGACTTGATGAGGAATCCCGAATCGGTTCTCACCGACCCAAGCCGCAGCGAGCAGCAGGCCGGTCGCCAAGCTCATCACGAATTCTCGGTTGCGACCGATCCAGCCGTCGTGTTCGTGATCGTGTTCCGGCTCGCGCGGCGTTCGGCTTGCGTAGCCCAGCTCTTGAAGGGCAGCTTGCAACTGAGCTACCGAGGTGTGCGAGCGCTCGAACTCGACTCGTACGCGCTGCGCCGGAATGCTCGCCGAGACGCCGACCACGCCGGGCATCGCCCGGAAGGCGGCTTCGATTCCCGCGGCGGCATCTTCCGCCCCGACGGCGCGAAGCTCGAGCAGCGCGTGACCGTAACGATCGTGGATCTCGGCGCCGGCGGATCGGGCGACCCGCTCGACTTGCGCTAAGCTGAGCACGTCCGGATCGTAGTGCAGACACAAGCTCGCCGGACGACCGTCGTCGTAAACGACATGGCCGCGCGTGATGCCGCGCTCTCGGCCGAGCCGTGATTCGAGTCGGGCCACGCATGCGTCCCGTTCGTCCGGGAGGTCAGGCAGCACCAAGCGCAGTTCGATGCGAGTCTTCTCGGTCATCGTGAGTGCTCTAAACCTCGATCGAGACGGGAGCCGCGGGGGAAGTCGAAGCCAGCGCCTTGAGCGCTTCATATCCCGTCGGCGGAACGATCTGCCAGGGTACGAGCGCCACTCGCTGGACCGAACTGCGTACGCGCTCGATATGCTTAAGTTCTTCGGCCGCTCGTACTGCCAAGAGCGCATCGCGTGGCTTGGCGGCGGCCAGCGACGAATTGATCACCCAAGCCCACGGCTCGATTCCCGCGCGCCGCAGATCGGCCTCGAGCGACTCCGCTTCCAAGACCGGCGTCGTTTCCGGAAGCGTGACGATCAGCATCTTGGTCTGCTTGGGATCTTGAAGCTGCATCATCGGAGTGCGCGCATGGACGCCGGGGGCCAAGTTGCGAACCACGTCCCGGTGATATGCTCCGGTCGCATCCAGCAACAGCAGTGTGTGGCCCGTCGGCGCGGTGTCGATCACGACGAACTTCTTGCGCGACTCGTGCATCACACGGGAGAACGCCTGAAACACGGCGATCTCTTCCGTACAAGGAGATCGCAAATCCTCTTCAAGCAATGCCTTGCCGGCGGCATCGAGGTCCTTCCCCTTGGTTTCGAGCACGCGCCGCCGATAGTTCTCGCTTTCGACATGCGGATCGATGCGACTCACTTCGAGGCCGGCCACGTTCGACTCGACGGTCATCGCCAGATGCGCCGCCGGATCGGTCGTCGTAAGATGGACCGCATGACCGCGCGCAGCCAGCCCCACGGCGATGGCGGCGGCGATCGTCGTCTTGCCGACGCCTCCTTTGCCCAAGACCATGACGAGCCCATGTTCGTCGCGCTCGATTTCGTCGATCAACTGAGCAAGCCGCGGCAACGCCGGGGCTGCACGCTCGGTTCGATCACCGGCCTGCGCTTCAACCGCGATGGCTGGTGCCAGCAGCGCGCGAAGCGCCGCGACACCGACGAGATTGCGCGGCTGAAGTGCGACCTGCTCGGTCGGAAGCCCGGCCATTAGTTTCGAGGTATGAGCCAGCGCGTCCTGCTCGCGGGCGATCATGGCTTTGGCCAAGGGATCGTCGCTCCCGGTGTCGGGCATCACCCCGTTGACGATGAGTCGCTGGTTCTTAATCCCCAGGGAAGCCAACTCGCCGCTGGTCCGTTCGGCTTCCTTCAAGGCGCCGAGTTGGGGCCGAGTGACTAAGACGAACGAGGTATGCTCGGCGCTTGCCAACTCGGCGACGGCCTGCGAATAGCGCTCGCGCTGCTTCGCTAGGCCGGAGAGAGGCCCCAGGCACGACGCTCCGCTTTGATTGTCTTCGAGAAAGTTCGACCAGGCGGTCGGCAGTTGCAGCAGTCGCAGCGTGTGTCCGGTCGGAGCCGTATCGAAGATCACGTGCTCGAAGCCGGCGGTCGACATGCCGCCGGTCAGTAGCTCGGTGAACTCGTCGAACGCCGCGATCTCCGTCGTGCAGGCTCCGGAGAGCTGTTCTTCCATTCCCTTGACGACCTCCGGCGGCAAAGCATTTCGTACCGGTCCGACGATCCGATCGCGATACGCTTGCGCCGCGGCTTCGGGATTGATATTGAGAGCGAAGAGTCCCGGAACGGCGACGATCGCCGTCGGCACCACTTCGCCGATCTCCACGCCGAAGACTTGCCCCAAGTTCGAGGCGGGATCGGTACTCACCAAGAGCACTCGCTTGCCCCGATCGGCTAAGGCTACGGCGACGGCACAAGCCATCGAAGTCTTGCCGACACCCCCTTTGCCGGTGAAGAACAGGTTACGCGTCGGGGTGTCTAGGAACTTCATGATGCTCATCCTTGTAAGTAGATCGAATCCATCGGCGAAGAGTTCTCGACGATCCGTTTCCGTAGCGATTTAGCAACTCTTCGATCCGCTGCAGCAACCGCCCGGCCTGTCGACGACCTGAATTGCGACGGGAGGGTGAACGGGCTCCAGCCACGCCATCAACGCGTCGCGCGCGGGGTATCCGTTCTGACTGACGAGCCGACCCTCGACGACGATCGCCGGCAGGAAGTTCGTGCCTTGAGTCGACAGCAACTTGTGGATGATCGGGTTTTCGACGAACGCCGTCGGCTGCTGAGCCAAGTTGTAGCGCTCGACGCGGTACCCTTGTGATACGAGCCAGGCGAGATCGGCCGCGAATCGGGGTAACACCGGATCGATGTCCGTTCCGCACACGCCGGTCGAGCAGCACATCGGTTTGTCATAGATCTGAATCGTCTTCATGGTTCTCTCCTATCGGTCGGGATATTTCGGAAGAGCGGCGCAGGCGAATGTCGATCGCCTGGCTTGAAGGTCGTGCGAAGCGCTATAAGCTCGCGATCAACTTCTTGAGTTCCTTGAGCTTCGCCGGATGGATGCAGTAGCAGACCTTAGGCCCGTCCACTTCTCCTTGGATCAATCCGGACTCCTTGAGAATTTTGAGATGCTGCGAGACGGTCGACTGAGCGAGCGGCAGCCGATCGACGATCTCACCGCAGATGCACGCCTTGCGGCTGATCAAGAGCCGTAAGATTCGCACCCGCGCCGGATGGGCCACGGCCCACGCCAACTCGGCTAACCGCTCTGCCGACTCATCGTTTGGAAGCGCTACGGCCTCGTCGTCGCAGCATTTCATTTTGGCTTTCCGCACGGCCGCCATTGATCGATATCCCGGATTACAAAATCGTCTATCTACGATAAACGATATCGGCGAAACGCAACGAATCAAGTAGATGATCCGCCGGGACCTTTGCATTTCGTGAGCCGTAATCTCCAAAATCGAGATTTGTGGCGGCGAACGCCTAAAGATTACTGCGGCCGAGTGCTCTGTGACCGGATTGCACTGTGCAATCTCGCCACATGTATGAGCGTAATCGCTCGTACGTCCATTGGCAGAGTCATCCGGATAAGACTCCGTGTTCGTGCATACGGAATCGTCGCTTAGGTTCGTCGCTCGCAAGTTTTGAATATCGCAGCGTATGGCCGGACAAGTCGGAAGGTGACTTTGATCCTTCTCGAAATCATCGCGGTATGAATCCTGACGATTCGGCCCCTATATCGGAATTCGACGGATATTGGGTTGAGCGGCACGACAAGTGCCCTAACTACGGCATCGGCGCGAACTCTTCGCATTACGTCAGTGGCCGCTGCGATGAGTCGTACTAGGACCATCGCTTTTTCAGCGACACCATCTCTCGCGGACGCGCGATTTCTTCTACAGAGGCATGTGCCATGATCCCTACCGCCATCAGTATCGTCGGAGCCGTAATCCTCCTGTTGGACGCGTTCGCCATCGTGAGCGTGTTGCTCGGGAGCACTTCGGTGATGCGCAAGCTGATGTGGATCGCCGTGATCCTCTTGCTGCCGTTCGTCGGCATGCTCCTTTACTTCCTGATCGGCCGGAGCGTCTTCGACGCTCAGGTGTGAGAGGGACCGGCATTCATGACGTCGACCTCAGACTCTTCAGCCTAAGAACAGGAGCAACCTCGTGCCTCATCACCACCACAAACATGCGTTCGTTTCGCCGACCGCACCCGCTCAAACATCGAACACCACGCCAACCGTCGAAGGCGAGCAACCTTGCGACGACCGACCGATGACTGAAGAGGCGATTCGACTCTGCGCTTATCGCAAATGGGAGAGCGCCGGAAAGCCGAGCGGCGACGGCGTCGAGTTCTGGTTGGCAGCCGAGCACGAGTCGGCGACGGCACAATAAGGCTCGCGAGTCGAGGACTCTGCGGGCCAAGGTGCTCCCCGTATTCGGTTGGCGCACGAGACGTTTTCGTCATTATCAAATCAAGGAACGAACCCATGCGTCGAATCACCATCTTTGCGCTGCTTCTCGCCGGCTCTTTCGCCGCGCTCGGTTGCGAACAAAAGTCGCCGCCGACTCCGGTCCAGGACACGGCTGATCAGAAGGCCGCCGAGGCGAGGGCGAAGACTAAGGAAGCGGCCGACGCGACCGTTGCGGCTGCCCAGGCTAAGCGAGACGAGTACGCCGGCGCGATGCGAAAGCAGTTGGACGAACTCGACGTTAAGTACGCCGAGTTGAAGGATCGCGCCGCGAAAGCAGAAGATGAGTTAAAGAAGGACCTCGACAAGAAAGTCGCCGCGGCCAAGGTGAAGCGGGATGCCGCCGCCGAAAAGCTCGAAGAGCTTAAGACGGCGAGTGCCGATCGGTGGGAGAAGATCAAAGACGGGGTCGGCAATGCGTTCGACGATCTCAAGAAGGCCTTTGAGTAGTCGCGGCGTCAACGACGCATCACGATCGGCCCGAACCAACGAACAGCGAAAGAAGAACTCCATGCACGGCTTCGTGAAAGACATCGAAAAGCTCGCCGTCGAGAATACTGACTTTCGGCGCGTGCTCTACACGGCTAAGCACTGCCAACTCGTCCTGATGGCACTCAAGCCTAAGGAGGAGATCGGGGCGGAGGTCCACAAGCTCGACCAGTTCTTTCGCGTCGAGGCGGGCAGCGGCGAAGCGGTTCTCGATGGCGTCCGAACGGCGATTCGGGCCGGCTTCGCGGTCATCGTGCCGGCAGGAGCGAATCACAACATCATCAACACGGGCGATGTTCCGCTCAAGCTCTACACGGTTTACTCGCCGCCGAACCATCGCGACGGCGTCGTCCATCCGACACGCAAAGATGCCGAGGCCGACGACGAGCACTTCGACGGCAAGACTACGGAATAACGCCCCTACGGATTGCGCGTCGGCGAACGAACATCATTGAGGCTGAAGGAGGTCGCCCGCCGGCTCGTGGCCGACGCGACGCCGACTTCGGATTCTTGCAGGAGAACGCATCATGCTTCGCTGGGCTTTGATCTTCTTGTTGGTTGCGTTGGTAGCGAGTGCTTTGGGCATGTGGGGACTCGGCGGAATCGCGATGGAAATCGCTCGAATTCTCTTCTTCGTCTTACTGGTTCTCTTGATCGTCTCCCTGATCAGCGGGCGACGAGGGCCGGTCAACTAGCTCTCCGCACCGAAACAGCTCCGTTCGACGATTCTACCGGCGGCTTCCGAGTCCGCTCCGGAGCCGGCACGCAATGCGTTCGAGCAGCGAGCCCCTATTTCGGCATTACTTGGCATATCGATCGAATTCGTGCGGGAGTCGCCGGCGGCGCCGGTAGGTTGAGATTTACCTCGCGAAAGTGCGTTTCGAGAAGCCGTAGTCACTCGATCGTTACTGCCCAGATCAGGCACGCCCACGCGGGGCGCCCGGCCCATTTCGCCGCACGCAACGACCACCACAAAGTCATCGACATCGGCCGCGAAGTCGTCGGCCGGCGCGCAGTTTGCGATGCATTTGGCGGTCAGCGTTACGTCTCGGCGAGTGAAGGGTGCCGCAGGGAAATCAAGGTATTTAATCCTCGGCAGCTACGCGATGCTCGACAAGATCGGGGCCGGCGGCATGGGTCAAGTGTTTAAGGCCCGGCATCGTCGTATGGATCGCTTAGTGGCGATCAAGATGTTGGCGACCGTAATGAGAACGGATACCAGACGGACAACTCGTGCAGGGACGACATCTACTTGCTCGGATGGTTTCGATGTCCGCAGGGGGATACCACCGACTAGCACAGTGCTAAATCGAAGTCGGAGACATTCGAACCGCTTCGTGCAAGATCCGCACGGACGACGGACTGGCCGGGACCGGAACATCGACATGCTCCATGAGACGGCTCCATTCCTTCCCTAAGTGGAGGCCGATTGACCTCACATCTGTCCGACGAATCGTGGCTAAATGAAAATGAGCGAATCCGCACGGGGATGGGATCGGAAATGGCATCAGCGGCCGAAGCTCGGTTCAAATGCGGCCGCTTCGTGGCGTGAATGTGCGGGTTTGAGAGCGAGCCGAAACACGGCATATAACCTGCTCTTAGTAAGAGGACTCCGCAAGCCGCGAACTATCTCGGCTAGTTTACAATCTTCACGCTAAGCACCGCTGAGGTATTCGGAGAGGCACTTTTTGCTGCCATAGCACCAGCCGAACTCAAGCAGGCTTCGCTGTGCCGCAGGGACCGACACAAAAACCTGAGAAGATCGACTTCAACCCACCCCACGTCCGGTGATCGCCGACGAGAATCGAATCCACGAACGTCGAAAGTAAGATTTGCTGGGACTTAGTCAAGAATCGCGTTTTCGCCGATTTCGCTGGTGGATCGTCGCTGCGGCGCTCATCTCCTTGGTGCCGGCGGTCCATTGGGCGCTCTTGTCCCTGCGCACCAGTGCCAACAAGGATACCGATTGGCTGCCGCCGACGAACTCGGAGATCCGGCAACTCACTTGGTTTCACGGGCTGTTCGAGGGTGATGAAGTTCTCGTCGTCAGTTGGGAAGGATGCACGCTGGACGACCCGCGTCTCGATGCCTTGGCCGAAGCGGTCGTCGAGCCGCTACCGGGTATCGAGGATCGTACGCAAGTTTGGTTCTCGTGGGTTCGGACCGGACGATCCGTCTTGAACGAATTGACGACGGAGCCGTTGTCGCTGACTCGCCGGGAAGCGTTGCGACGCATGGAGGGTTGGACCGTCGGTCCCGACGGCCGTCAGAGCTGCGCGCTGTTGAAAGTGAGCGCGGCGGGAAAGAACGACCGCCATTCGGCCGTGGCGGCGGTGAAGTACGCGGCCCGAGAACGATGCGGACTCCTTCCGGAGGAGTTGCGAATCGGCGGATCGACGTTCGACAGCGTCGCCATCGACACCGAAAGCAAGGCCTCGCTCCGAATCCTCCTAGCGATATCTATGGCGGCTGCAATCGTCACGTCGATGGCGTTCATTCGCAGCCCACGACTCGTCTGTCTGATCCTCGTGACCGCCGCTCTTTGCGAAGCCTGGAGCTTGGCGATCGTTCGGCTCTCGGGCACGAACATGGATTTGGTCTTGGTGATGATGCCCATCCTGGTCGGCATTCTTGCGGTGTCGGCCTCGATTCACCAGTTGAACTACTACCTAAACGAATGCGAGCAGCGAGGCCTCGACGGCGCACCGGCTCGAGCCCTGCGTAACAGTTGGAAACCGGCGGCGTTCTCGTGCTTCACGACATCGCTCGGCTTGTTGTCACTCCTGATCAGCGACGTAGCGCCGGTCCGCAAGTTCGGCTTGTTCTCGGCGATCGGCATCGCAGTGAGTCTCGTCTTCATATTCTTTTTTCTCCCGGCCGCGCTGGAGTGTTGGCCGGCGGCGGCTCGTTCCGGTTCCCCCGGCTCACCGAGCGCCGAACGCGCACTGAGCAGGCGCGCCTACCGCAGGTCGTGGGCCCGGCTCTTCGCTCGCGGCTCCGTACGTCATTACGGCCGAATTCTCGCGATCTGCGTCCTTGCAACACCGCTGCTGATCTACGGCACGGAGCGAATTCGCACCTCCGTGAAATTGCAGGATATGTTCAGTCCGCACTCGACCGTCACGAAAAACTATCTGTGGCTCGAGTCAAACGTGGGCCCGTTGGTTCCCGTAGAAATCGTCGTCCGATTCGACGTTCGTTCGACTTCGACGCTGGCGGATCGCATGAAGCTGGTCGAACAATTGCGTACGACGGTCGATGCCATCGACAAGGTCGGGGCCACGATCTCGGCCTGCACGTTTACCCCGCCGCTTCCCGTCGGCGGAGGGGCGCGACAAGCCGCCGAACGTCGCATCATCCTACGCAAGCTCGAAGCAGCTAAACCGCGACTCACGGCGCTGCACTACTTGGCGACGACCGCCGATGCCGAGTTCTGGCGCGTGAGTGCCCGTGTCGAGACATTCAACGATCTGGACTATGGGGAGTTACTCGATCAGCTTCGCTCCGCCATAGGACCATTGATCGCCGCGGCCGACAAAAAGACCGGCGAGGATGTTGAAGTCGTCGTCACTGGAGGTATTCCTGCCATTTACGTCGTGCAGCGACAACTGCTCTACGATCTACGCAGCAGTTTCGGCGCGGCATTCCTCTCCATCGCCTTGGTGCTGAGCGTCGCCCTACGTAGCGTTCGAGCGGGGCTGGTCACGATGATTCCGAACGTCATGCCCGTCTTGGTCGTATTCGGCATCATGGGGTTGGCCGGCGTCGTCGTCGATCTCGGCTCGATGATGACCATCAGCACGGCTCTAGGCATCTCGGTCGACAACGAGTTGCATTTCTTTCATTGGTTTCGCCGATCCCTAAACCAAGGGCGAGGACGTCGTCGTGCGCTCCTCAGCGCCTATCGACGATGCGGACGCCCAATGGCGCAAACGGCCGTGATTTGCTGCCTCGGGATGCTCGTCTTCATGTTCAGCCCCTTTACGCCCGTTTCACACTTCGGCTCCCTGATGTCGTCGTTGATCGCGTTGGCAATGCTCGGCGATCAAATCCTGCTCCCGGCTCTCTTGGTCAGCCCTTTGGGCTCGTTCTTTCAGCAGCGGACCAAGACGGGCGACAATAGGCGCGAAGGAACTCCACAAACACCGACACCGATCAAAGAGTGACGGCCGGAGACCTATCACCTCGTCCTTCGAGGCACTCTCTAAAGAAACAGCCGCAACTCCGGCGGCTCGCAGCTACGGAGTAGCGAGCGATAAGTGTGCGTGTGCGACGAAATCGCACACGGCTGTGCGATGCGACACATCGCGCGGCGCCGCCTCGCTCAAACTAGTCGCCGCAAAGTCTCCGCTAACGACTTTTCGTCACAGGACGGCAAGACCTTTTGAACGGCGCTCTCCGGGCATGCGTTTTGCTTCACTCAATGAGAGAAGTACTACCGGCTCACCACAGCCGGGGCGATGGAGAATTTGACGATGTTGAAGTATCGCTTTGCGATTCCGGCCGCGATGCTCGTCGTAGCGGGCGCCTGCCTAGGAGCGGTCGATCGTTCCGCGGCAGCCGCGCCTCCTCCCGCAGCGCGCGACACGCCGCAAGGCGAATTGCACAACGTGGTGGCGAAAGTCATCTACCCTAACCGCATCGATCCAAACGGCCTCAGGGATCCGAGCATTCAGGCCGAGTTGGAGCCGGGGCCGTTTACGATTCCGAAGGGCTACGTGTTCACGAAGTTGAGGTACCACTTCGCCGATCCAAAAACGGGATTCGAACACGATAAGGTCACAGCCACGACGATTTATTCCGTGACGGAACATCGGTACGTCAGGGAAGCCAAAAACAATCCGGACATCGTCCTACCGGCAGGCGAATACAAGGTCGTCTGCGGCGGCTTGCCCGAGGCGACCGGCGTCTTGACCTACACGCTCATTCGAGAGGACTTGGTCGACCAACCCACAGTGCCGAAAGTCGCCGTCGCCGGTGAACGGATCGTCGATGTTGAAACGTGGGTGGCGACACCAAGGGTTCCCGACTACAACCCGAAGTTTAAGGCGACCTATCGCATTCGCGGCGGCACGGTGACCGGCACGATCGATCAATTGGTCGAGCCGCCGAAATACGACAACGGAGTAACTTGCGATCCGTTTCCCACCAAAGGGACCTTCAGCGGCCAAATGGTCGGTAATGTTATTACCGGCAAATGGGAAATAAAGACGGGCGCTCACAAGATGCATTTCTCGGCCATTGTAGGCAGCGATTATCCGAATCACGATCGCACCGACACATCGTCGCGAACTTCGGAAACTCGCTTAGTCCTTAATCCCGACGGGACTCTCAGCCAAAGCGAGAAGGGGTCGGGAGTATCGGAGTGGACCTGGGGTCCGACCGCACCGAAATCCATCGCGAACCAACGGAGTTCGAATCGGTACGACTTTGAGATACCGGGCAAAGACTTTCCGGAACCGCTGCAAGGAACTTGGAAAGACCGACGCTAGACGGCTCTTTCGAATCCATCAGGCCACAGTAGGAACCAATTCCCATGAATCGGACGACATCGAACGCGTTTCTACTCTCGGTGACGATCTGCCTGCTCATGGCGCCGGCCGATCTCCGCGGCCAAACACCTCGCGCCAACGACGCTAAGCCGACCTTCACCGCGGCGCAGAAAGAAGCCCTGGCCGCTCTTTATGGACACGGCGGGATCTTGATTCAGTTCGACGAGCGACGCCCGGGATCGCCCGTGACGGCCGTCGACTTCGCCGGACATCCCGAGTTTCAAGACGACTGGTTGCAGCACTTGTTGCCGTTCCCCGAACTGACGACGGTACGTTTAGCGAAGACGGCGCTCACGGATGCGGGACTCAACCAACTCAAACAACTCCCCAAGCTGACGGAGTTGATCTTAAACGATACTGCGGTCACCGATGTCGGTTTGATCAGGCTCGCCGACTGCAAAACCCTGAGTACTCTGGCGGTCAGCGGAACACGGGTGACCGAAGCAGGAACAACTGTGCTACGCCAAGCGTTGCCGCAACTCAAGATCATCACGGGGCCGCCGAAAGAGTCGACGAGACTCGCCGTCAACGACGGCTCAGCGACGATCAGAGCGGAAGGCGTCAAGCTGTTCTCGGCAGCCGAGATCAAAAAATGGCGGGAGCGGCTGACGGAACTGGGGCAGATTCCGCTGGAAACGCCGAACGGTTGGTCGAAGAGCCGTGTGGAGCCCGCCAAGTTGCTGACGGTCTTTCCGGAGTTGAAGGTGCGGGAAGGATACGTACTGCGGGCCTACCTGTTTAAGGAAGATGCGAACTCCAACGGTTTCGTCTGGGCGTTACCGGCCGATGCCGAGTTTCCGGCGCCGGATGATTGCCCCCGACTAGAATCGCACTTCCTTAAGCCACCCAAGCCCTTCGACGCGCTGGACGACATGATGGAGGTGATCGCAGGGGACGATTCCCCGGAGTCATATCTCCACGCCTCACTCTTACGTCGCGAACTCAAAGAGTTCGCGGGCGGTTGGCACGGAATCCAGTGGGGCATGAATACGGTGCTCGATGATTCACCTTGGAATCAACCACCTCGCAGCGACGAAGAATCGATGGCGATGTATCCGGAAAGCAAACCGGAAGAATGGAAATGGATCGCACCACGACCGGAGAATTGGAAACCGGAAGTGCGATTGGAAAGGGACAAAGCGATCGTGACGTTTTATAGCTACACGCCGCTCTCTTTCGAACTCGACAACGGTGAAATGGAGAAAGAACGGATTATCCGCCATATCGAAACGTATCGGCGGGGCAAATACCGACCCTTGATCGTGGAAAAGAAGCTGGCTGAAGGACCGAATGCGGTTGCGCTTTAGCAAGACACGGGCGGAATCAATCACAATTCCCCAAACGAACAGAGAGGCAATGTCATGACTTTGATCGACTGGTTACGACGACTCGGAATTCTAAGATTCGGAAGCGAATCGGGCGTGTACCACAATGCCAAGGAGCGCCCCGCGAGTTTCCAAATGGATGGTGTTTTCAATTCGGAGAAGGATGTCATAAATCTCGACAAACGTCCTGCGCCGCCGAATCAGCCCGCCGCCGATTCCCAGGCAAAGCGCAATCCGTAGTTCCGAGCGGTGATCGGTCCCCGCGAAACCGTTCCGTCTTCTAATTAATTCCCTTGCGACTTCCTCCTCAAAGGTGAGCGGAATCAGGGCGACTGATTCATTCGGCGTTTTCCGGCATAACGTGCGGCAATCCTTTTCGTCAGCAGTTGAGAACGGCAAATCAGCTTCGCTCTGAATGAGTTTCCGACGATCGCATGAGCGTCTTTTTCGACAGTGAAACAACGATGAACAAAATGCGGTTCGGAATACCTTTCCTCATCGTACTGTTCATGGCGAGCCTCGGCGCGACGCCTGCGCGGCTGCTGGCCTATTCCCCCGAGCGTGACGATTTGCTCGGGGATTACTCGGGCACGGTCGAGGTGCAGGAGATCGTCTCAGACGCTGCAGTGGACAAGGACGATTCCCTGACCGCTCTCTATCGCATCCTCAAGGGCCGGAAGTTCCAGTTGGGGATGAAGCTCACGAAACAAGACGACGGGTCGCTCGCCCTCAAGATGGGCGAAAAGGGTCAACCGTTGAATTTCGTGATTCCCGTGCGCTATGCCGATTCGGGGAGCCTAACAGGCAAGCGTCGTGAGCAACGACCGGAAGAAGAGTTGGTTGCCGATTATGAATTGATCGACGTCAGCGCGACGTTTGAGCCTGATCCATTGGACGCTACCCCGCCGCTGGATCGGCTGGTTCGACTCAAAGGCACCATCCAGTTAACGGTGCTTGAAGCTAAAGTCGAGAAAAGCCGGAAGATTCGTTTCGCTCTTACTGCAATATCGACCACCAATCGAGGACCGGACCCGAACGATCCCACGGATGACCCGCGTTTCGGCGAAGACACCGGCGCAAACATTTCCGACCTGAGTCGCGAAGTAGAGATTCATCGGTGGAAGGACGGCGCCTGGGACTTCGCCGAGTTCGTCCATCCCAACACGCGTCTCCGCTGCGGCGACAAAGTAGTCGTAGGCGAGAATAGCCACGCGCTGATTTCTTTCGCCGACGGCTCGACCCTCATGGTTCGGCCCCGACCCAACGACGATCAGGCGGCGGTCATCATCACCCTGCCGCCGAAAAGCGGAACGCAGGTCGACCTCTTGCTAGGTCGGCTCAAGGTCAACATCAAGAAAATCATCGCGGGCGAAGCCATTGAAGTGAAATCGCAGCAGGCTGTGATCGGCACGAAGGGAACCGTCTTCGAGGTTGAGGCGACCGCCGACGAAACCTTCTGCAAAGTGAGCGAGGGGGCCGTCACGGTGCGGCACCGCAAAACCGGTAAGACGATGACCGTCTCCGCGGGGCAGAAGGTTACCGTGAGCGGAATCGGTTTAGGTGCGATCGAATCCTATGATCCGGCGAAGGAGCCCTTCCCGGAACCGGACTCGACACCATCCGCGTCGCGGTACGCCCATCCGGGCGGCGTGTATATGTTGCCTCTGCCGACGGGATGGCACGTGCTGCCCGGAATGCGTAACAAAGTCGCTGATCACGGTAGCGATACTCTGAAAGACGCATCGGGAAAGCTCGTCGTCATCGTCCGTCGCCAGGCCGACACGGTGGATAAACCCGAGGTGGTCCTCCATCGCTGGCTGTCGGCAACGATGTCCGTCGACAAATCCTTGCTCGATCCGCAGTTCAACAATCTTCGCGTCTCGCGAGTCGCTTTCGGGGCGTTGAAGGGCTTACGTCTAACCTATGCAGTGAGCGGTGAACAGGTCATCTCTCGGATGGCTCTGGTGAATGAGGGCCGATGGTGCGTAATCAACACCATCAGCCCGGCGGAGTACGGCACGGCCGACTTCCCCGCCCCGATGCGCGAACTGCTGAACGGTTTGGAAGCTCTCCCGATACGCCGCAGCGAGTCTTCCGGAGACAGTACCAAACTCCTGGGGAAGCTACTCGCCCAACGGGATACGCTGGAGGGCTTAACCCGTGATTTGGGACTCACGGTCTACGAGCGAGGCGTGGTGGTCCATGATCATCGCCGGGGTATTGACCAAGTAGTACGCGTCGGCGGCGGCGAGTTTCCCCTTCTAGCCGGCGCCGAAGGTTTCCTTCGTAGGGACCCTGCTCTACTCCCTAAGCTTAGCGAAGCACTGACACCGGAGGTCACCGTATTCGATTATCGAGTCGGCGTGCAGATTTTCCGCGGCGGAGTCGCAGTGCATGATCCCCAAGAATCGCTGATCTGGCAGATGGATCATCCCCAGCGTGCGACGGAGTAGTGAAACACCGCCGCACCAAGACCGTTCCTCTCCGTTGTGGAGCGCTCGACGCATCCACCGCGTGTGTCGTCCGATTCCAGAGCAAACGCGTGTGGTTAGCAAAGAGCGCCAAGATTCGTTCGACGACGCAGAGACTCTGGGATGAGTATGGTACTCCGATCCAATTCGCCTCGGCGATTTCGCGGAATGGAGTTCGGTCGCGGTCTAATCGGCGACGATCGGGATGCCTGCCGCTCTGCCGCGCTCCAGAATCCGTTCAAGCCCCGGCAGCGCGACGATATGGAATTGCGTGCCGTTACGAAGGTTGAGCTCCAGCCCCGGCGTTTGTGCGCGGCCGAACAGCAGGAGTTGCGAAATCAACAGTGGGCTGCGAAGCAACAGGCCGGCGATCCAAAGAACGCGTCGCAGCCCCGCCGGCATTTCTCGGACGATCGGTCGAATTGAAGCGATCTCCTCGAAACGGATCGTGATGTCGTGCCGCCAAGTGACATCTCTCAAGCCGTCGGACATCAACACGACTTGGCGTACCGCTTGTCCGGCTGCAATGAACAAGACCGACGAAGCGAAACCGGCGAGCGACCACATCACCAACGTCGCGAAGCCGAAGCCGTCGAAACCAAAGTCGAGCAGACTAGCCGGCTTCCCTCGAGCGGCGACGATCAAGAGCGGCAGGGCGAAGAAGATGATGGTGAGCGCAGTGCCGATCATGTCGGCCAAGATGATGCTTGCGCGCGGAAAGACCAATGCATCGAACGCAATCTTGCGAGGCCTGGGCGGCAGCACATAAGCCAGAAGGGCGAGCAGCACAAGGTAGCGTGCAGAGCCGCGAAGTGGATTGCGAAGAGGGACCGGCACGGACTCCCAGCCGTGGTCGCTTGGGTCGAGCACCATTAGTCCGGCGATTCTTGGGGTCGAATCCTTCGTCCAGCGCAGATAAACGAATTTGCCGCCTGATGTGTTCGCCGCCGCAGAGTCCTCCGTCGCCTGCGCAGTGGCCAGCCAGTCGAGCACCTCGGCGAGCGGTGTGGTATCCAGTGTATAGAAGCAACCTTCCGCCACCGAGTCGGAGGGGACGTCTGCCGGCTGTACGCATTTCCAAACCTCTTCCCACTCGGGTCCGACGACATCCTTCACACGCCCTTGCAAATGACGATCGAGGAACACGGCGATCGGCAACATCGCACGCTCGTCCCGCAACACCGATTCGGCCAGTCGCGTCGCACCGATCGCGGCATGCGGGGCATATGCCTGCTCGTACCAGTCGGCCGGGTCTTCAACGACGACACGAACGACGGCATGCGGAGCATAGACATAGGTCGCGACGGCGGCACCGAGCAGCACCGACACGATGACGCGTCTGAGGAGTTCGATCACGGCTCGCTTCCTTGCGATACGCGATAGCGAATCGGCGAGACGAGCCACGTTTCGCCGCCGTCGCGCGAAATGACGAGTCCGTTCGGCCCACCCGCGAGAATCGTCGCGTCATCGACGACGAGCACGCAACGCAAACGTCCGAAGCCGAATCCGGACAAAGGGCGCGGCACCCAAGTTCCGATGTCTTGTCGAGTTAAAAGATCCGTGCGCGGTACGGCTGCTAAAAGTCGGCCGTTGGGGAGAGCGAAGACTCGCTCGTACGACGACAGGATGGTGTCGCGCCCGACGACTTCGAGCGGCATCAGTTCGGCATCGATGGAGGCCTTGCGAAACAAGCCGTTCATTCCCGCAACCGACAGAACACCTTGGCGATCTAACGCAGCATGGAAGGCGCCGTAGGCGAAAAAATGAAACATCCACGTGCGGCCCCGGTCGACGGAATGATAGAGCCCGCGGTCGGTGCCCAATGCCGCGCGGCCCGACGTATCGGCGGTCAGAAAATAGAAATATCGATCGCCGGCCTGACCCGGCGCACGTTGACCGCGGAATTCGGCTTCCTTCAGAGACGATTCGCGGCGCGGCGAGCCTCCCCGCGGCGTGTCGGTCGGCCAACTCCATGTGGTGCCGAAATCGGTCGAGCGCAGAAAGCCGAACGACGCCTGTTCTCCTGCGAGCCCCGCTAAGAGCGTCCCCTCACCTGCATCGGCTAGGTACGTCACGTCGTGCGGACCGTCTGGAAGCGGTACGGCGCGCCACGTTGCGGCGTTGTCGGTCGACGTGAACAGGCCTTCCGTAGTTCCCGCGAATAGCGACTCGCCCACGGACAAAAGCACCGCCGAATCGCGCCAAGGAACCTTGGGCATCGCACGCCAGTTTCGTCTGTCGTCGGATGAGACGACGATCGGCCCCGACTCCAACGCGGCAACAATTCGACCGTCGCCGGTGCGGGCCAACGAAGCGACGACCGTGCGCATGGGTATGGATGTCCACGATCCTGCCGAGGTATCGACCGCATAGACACCTTGGGCTTCCGTGCCGACCAATACTTTTCCGGAGTGCGGCAAAACGGCGGTGACGCCGAGCGAAGACGTATCGCTGCCGATCGATCGCCATGTTTTTGCATCAGTCTTTCGTTTGAAAAGACCATGACGGTGCGTGCCTGCAAAGATCTGGCCGTCGCCTGCAACGGCGAGAGTTTGCACGATCTCACAAGGCGCGAGGCCCTCGCTCTCAGACCGCCAACGTCCTTCGCCGCCTCGCCGATATACGCCGGCACCATGGGTCCCTACCCAAACGTCGCCGTTCGCGGCGATCGCCAGACAGAGTACGGCACACTGAGGAAGTCCTTCACCGGCTCGCTCCCATGTTGCGCCGGAATCGTGCGAACGAAACACGCCGCCGCTGAAGGTCGCAGCCCAAAACGTCTTGTCAGAGGCCTTCGCCAACGCCGTCACATGCAATCGCTTAAAGTCCAGCTCGACTTCGCGCCAAGTTTCACCTGCGTCGTCGCTTCGAAACACGCCTTCCGTCCAAGTCCGGGCTAAGACGGTTCGTTCGTCTACCCAACATAGAAACATCAGGCGGCCTTCGCGCGAAATCTTGCGCAGGCCTTCGGATTTGACCGGCGTCCAAGTGTCGCCGCGGTCTGCCGAGGTCGAAAGCCACGTCGTCGTGCCGACCCAGAGTCGTCCGCTCGGATCGACGTCGAGGAAATAGACCGGACGGTTCGGCAAGCCGCCGCCGACGTTGCTCCAGGTTTCTCCTCGATCGCTTGATCGATAGAGGCCGCCGCGTTCATTCGTTAAGAGGAACAGGTCGCTGCCGACGGCGCGAATGGAAAGCACCGCAGGCTGCGGCGCGTCTGCCGACATCGCGCGAGGAGTGCCGCACACAAGCGTGACGAGGCCTAACAACGCCTGCAGCCATACGAGTTTCGCACCGCTCATCTCAGCGCCTCGTAAGAAGTGAAGCCGCGTGCTTATCTGAAGTCCGACCGCAAGTCGATCGACATCAGATACGAGTCGGGCGGGCGAGCGCCGCATTTTTCGTCCGACGGGACCTCATGCGGAAGCGCGGTGCTCTTGCGTACCAATTGACCATTTCTGACGTTGATGAGGATGACGGATGGCCGCTGACCGGAGCAGCGGAGCGCCTGGTAGTAGCCTTCCAGCGAAGTGAAACGCATCGTGTCGATCGCGATCAGGATGTCGCCTCGCTCGAAGCCCATGCGCGCCGCGGGCGTCCCGGCTTTGACCGAGTCGATGCGCAGTCCGCGATTCGGCACCCCATCGGGCGCCGGGACGGCGGCCTGCGGTCCTAATGTGACGATCGTTCCCTGAAACCCAAGCTTCGGCGTCTCGGCGGCTTGGATCGTGGTTGCGAATGTCAACAGAGAGCACGCCGTGATATAGGGAAGCAATCGCAACGGTTCAATGAGCGGCATGAAAGTTCTCCTGGAATTTATGGTTCAGAGTTCGAGACTTCGCGTCCGTCCGTCCTACGATTCCTTGTCGAGCGTCACGGTCCGGCGACATGGATTCCGAAACAGGGTCTTAGTGTTTAGACGACTTCCGCAGCAGCGCGGCCATCGCCGCGACAAACAGTAGCGCAAAGGCTGCGATGTACACATACCGATACTTGTCCGGCGATGCCGACGGTGGCGCCGCCGTGTCGTTGGCGATGTCGGGCTTCTCCGGCGCGGCAATCATTGGAACGGCATTTCCCGGCGCCGCCGACGTCGCCAGTTCGAACCCGCCGGCCTGATCCCACGCGCGCACATTTGCGAAGCGGATGCCGGTCGGCTCAGTTTGGTTACCGATCCATTCAAAATCGGCTCGATAGATTTCGCCCGTCCCTTTAACGTCTTCTCCGCCGGCGAAAGCGATCTTCGCCCGTCCCGGCTCGAGGAGATTGGCATCGATGAGCGTGCCGCTCGCAAGATGTCCCGCGTCGCCGCCGACCCAACGCAATCGCGCCGGATCGTAGAGCAACTCCCATTGAGCCGCTCCGACCGTCACTTCAGCTGTAACCACGATCGGAACGGTAACGGTCGATCCGGCAGTCGCTCCAGTGCCTCCAGTCGTCACATGGAACTGGGCTGCATGAAGCGGCGCAGCGGTCCACAGACACAGGATCACCGGGAAGATCGAACCAAGACGAGTCTGTCTGAGGTACATCAACGCACCCTGGTGAGAGTTACTTGCCGACGACTTTTTGTAAAATCAGGCGGGCATCGTTCGAGGTCACTTTGCCGTCGCCGTCGGCGTCTGAGGATTTCTTTTCAGGAAGGAGTTTGACCGACATCTTCAGTGCAGCCAGCGCATCACCGGCCGTCAGAGTTCGATCGCCGTCACTATCACCGGGAATACCGCCGGCTTCGTCGAGAATGAGAATGGCGCCGACAATGCTGTCGGCATCCAACGTCGCGCCGTCGAGGCGATTCGCTGTGGAAACGGTGACCGTCAGTTCGGTGCGATCGCCGGGCTTGCCGATGATCTTGAAAGGGACGTGAGCGAGAATTCCAGAATCGCTCAACGCTTTGTTGCCGGCGATGCCGATTCGAGCCTGACCCGCCTCGCCCGCATTCGCCTCGAACAGAACATTACCGAGGACGTTTCCACGAACGATCTTCCTGTCCACCAGTGCGACGGCTGAGGAGTAACTGACGGTGACATTGAGATTAGCGAGGCCGTCGGGATTGAGTAGATAAACGGGGACGGTGATCACTTCACCCGGTTTCCCCTCGCGTTGTCCAGCCTGGATCGTGAAGCGTGTGACATTCGCGGGTTCCGGACCGGCCGTCGATGTGCCTGGCGTCGATGTGCCCGGCGACGGTGTGGTGGGCGACGGCGTGCCTGGCGACGATGTGGTGGGCGACGATGTGGTGGGCGACGGGGTGCTTGTCGTGGCGCCGATTGGCTTGGCCGTAGTACCGGGAACCGCGGACCATCCTTCCCAACCGATTCCGCCTTCACCCACTGCCCAGCCTTCTCCGTGGGTGCCGTCCGGTTTGATTTCGACGACGTTCACCCCTTTCTTCTGCTTGCCGTCCTTCGCCGTGGTCGTGATCCAATCGATGTAGACCTTGTTGCCCTTTACTTTCGCCGTGCCCGTGATGTTGTCGTACCCCTTCTCGACGACCTTGTACTCGCCGGCCACTCCCGTCGGGGTGAAGGTGAGCGTCGCGTTCGCCTCGCCGTGGTACCACTTACCCGTCACATCGACCTGAGGGGCGGGGCCGGGCTGCGAACTGATCTTGTCGAACGGGATGAAGGTGAGTTTCAACACCTGGTTTGCCGCGAACTGTTCGCCTCGGCCGCTGATTTGGAATGCCTGCCAGCGGTGAGGGGCCACGAGCGCGACCCGCAGGTCCAGGGGGCTTTCACGGTTCGCACATAACCAATGCTGTTCGAAAGTGTACCGTTGTCCCGGAATGCCGGGATCCGGGGTGCGTTTCTGGTAGATCCCTTTGCCGATGACGAAGTTTCGGCCGTTGACTTCTTCAGGAAGTATCATGCCACCCTTGACGCCCTCGTAGTACGGCTCTCCTGCGTAGAACAGCATCAGCATTCCCGCTTTTGACAGGCTGAATTCCTGCTTCGCGGCTTGAACCGGGTTCTTCTCGTCGTATGGCCGCGTCGTGGAGTCCACCTTGAGATCGGCCAGATCTCCACCCTGCCCCAAAACGGGTTGGGCACCGAGCGGAGCGAGCATGCTGATGAACATCAGAATGCGCACGGTTCGTCGGTAAGATTGAAATATGGAACGGGGCATGGAGCACTCCAAAAATTCGCGATTGAAACACCGTGTTCGCCGTCTCGTGAACCAAGCAGATTAAGTGGTCGGAGGTCACACGACTCTCGGCGGTCCGAGTCTTTCGCAATTACCGGACCGTAAATTCGGCGTTATCAGGTTCCAGTGCCTTTATCGCCGCAATCAACGCCGATTTCGATATCTGCGCGACGATGCTTGTTCCACGTGCGAAGCCGATGACATGCGTCGTTGTGCGATTTCGCACGATCGGTAATGCGGATGAGCGCACCTTTTGCGAGTTCACCGGAGATGTTTAATTCAGATAACCGGCGCGGTGAGGCGTGCGTGAGAATCTCGCCGCCCTTCGACGAAGCATCGCTCGATCAACCGGCGGGCGGCCCGGATGGTTCCCTCGACGTGATCGAAGTCGAACAGTCCGCCGGAATAGAACGTACGTCGGTCGCCTTGTTTACGACCCCATTCTTGAAGCAGCCCGGCGGATAAGTCGTCCGCGCCCACGTGGCGAAAATAGGGTGCGACATCGTAGTAAGACTCGCCTGGAAGGATCCGACCCCCGAGGGCCGAGATGCAATCCTCCACCGCTCGGCGAAACTCCTGCTCCTCGCCGTCGCGCGGTTCACCCTCGGCGAGCCGTCCGGAGAATGCGACCGATTCACAGTCCGGATGCAGTCGGAGCATGATCATCGGCAGACCGCGATCAGGTATGGGAATGTGAATGACGATCGGCTGGGTCTTCGGTAGTCCTTCGACTTCGTAAGACACGACGGCATAGCGAATCGTTCGGACTCGATCTAACAATCGCAGTTCCTCCGCGTCGAAATCGATTCGATCTCGTAACTCTCGAGCGGTTAGCGGACATGTGAGCACGAGATAGTCGAACTCCGCGGTATCGACGGTCGTTTCTTCGGCATCGAGGATGCCGGCTGAATGAGAATACGTGATCCGGATTCCGTCGGAGCGGCGTTCGATACGTTCGATCCGGGCGTTCAAGCGAACGTCGAGGTCCCACGCGACGCGCTCCCAGAATCGTTGATATCCCTGGCGAAAGCAGCTGCAGACTAAGGCTCTCGGGAGAAACCGACTTCCCGGCGCCACAGTCAGCAATGTCGCCAGAAAAGCCCGAAGCGTCATGTAACGCAGACCGTATGCGGCGGGAAGCTCGTCGAGCGATCCGTAGCCGAACGCGGTGAGCGGTATCTCGAACAAGCGAGACAACCCGATGAGACCGTTATCGCTAAGCCAGCGAGCGAATGATTTCTTCAGATCGTTTCGTTCTACGACGTCCGCGCTCCAATCCGAATCTCGAAACAATCTTCGCAGACGAAATCGCTTTCGAACGTAACGGCCGCAAAGGCCGAGGAAGCGTAGGAAATCGATCCAAGACGTCGAGCCGACGAAATACTCGATGAGTTTGCGAAGCCGAATCGATTTGTTCGCAGGATCGAACGTCATTCCGTCCGCGCCGCCGAACGATTCCAATTCAGCTCCGACTTCGCGAGCAAGACGCTTGACCTCATGAAAATCGGGGCTCACGAACGTAGCCCCCAAATCGAACGCCAGTTGATGTTCGGTGACCGTCCGACATTGGCCGCCGACGCGGTTATGCCTTTCAAGAATCGTCACATTGCGAAAACCGTGCTGACGCAGGAAGTGAGCCGTCGACAGGCCGCTTGGTCCTGCGCCCACGATTGCGATTTTCGCGTCGCGGTCGATCGCTCCCTTAACTCCTGCTTCGGAATGGTCGGCCGAATGCGAACGGGCGGCATGAATCGGGGGCAAAGGGGAGGTTCCTCAGGTTTGTCGGCGATCGGCGGTTTGTACACGCGCCATCTCCGAAAGGCAGGCGAAACGTCTCGTCGGATTTGCGTTCCTCCATCTCGCTTCGAACCCCGCCGTCGCTTCCGGCGCGTGAATTGCAAAACAACCCGAGAGGTTGAGAGTTGAAGGCCGGTGTCGGTCGTAAAGCGTTTCCGTCGTATTTGCAAAGGTGATGCCATGACGTTGCTTGATCGGTTGAGAAAGCTCGGCGTTCTTCGTTGGGGTGGAACTAAGGCTGTTTATCGCAACTCACTGGAGCGGCCGCATGAGTTGCAGGACACCGGCGTACTCGACGCGAAACATGACTTGATCGATGATCGGAGCGGATTCAAGTCGCAGCGCGACCGATCGGATCCGGCAAATCATCGCGACGATCGGGCGAAGTGAGCGACGGTATTTTGCGGTGCGCCGCGACGAAACGGTGAGCCGCTTCGCACGTTTACATGTGCGGTCGCACACCTTTGCCGCGATGTCCTAAGCTGCTCGAAAACGGCTTGGGCCCGCCGTCCGTCGTGTTGAGACTATCTGATTCAGGCCAATCGACGACATGCTTCGCGGCCGAAGAGGTGACCTTTCCACGGCGGCACGCGACATGCATCCGGCAAGGTCGAAGCTGAACGAGATGAGGCGCAGGAAGCCGCCTGGGCGGCGCCGGGCGGCGTCGAAGTCGACAATCAACTTCGCGTCATGTTGTAAACCACCGAATGACCACCGACTGCGGTCACCACGGGGCGACCGTTTGGATCGGCGTCCGAACCACGATTCCGTCGCGGTAACGGAATCACTTTCGTAACACTTGTTACCTAAACTACGAGAACTTTCCATGTCGACCGCTTTGACCTCTCGCGTCTCACAAGCCCTGCGTCCGTTGTTCAATCGTGACCCCTTCGGCAGTTTGCAACAGGAGATGGACGACCTGCTGACCCGCTTCAAGCTGGATTTCAACGGTGACGGAAACCTTGCCGAGATCGTCCCTTCGCTCGACTTCTCGGAAACCGACGATGCCTATCAAATCCGGATGAACGTGCCCGGCGTCAAGGCCGACGAGGTCAACATCGAAGTGGTCGGCGATACGATCCGCATCAGCGGCGAACATAAGGAAGAGAAGCAAGAGAAGGGAACAACCTACCATCGGGTCGAACGCCGCAGTGGGTCGTTTGCCCGCTCGCTCATGCTTCCTGTGGCGATCAAACAAGACGAGGTCGCGGCGGAATGCAAGGACGGCAGTCGTCCTCGACGCCGAAACGCTCAGGGCGCGCGCCTGGTTCGCTCTCCTCGGAGGCGAGCCAGGCGTGCCGCTGCCCCGTCTCGTTCATGCATATCATGGAGAACTTCCGCTATGGCGCTTTCGCCGCCTGAAGGACAAGCCATCATCAAAGTCCTGATCGTCCGTCGCGATCGAAACGAGGCTTCGGAAGATTCACCGGCCGACGGCATCGCCGAGATCGCCGAAGAACGACTGCGAGCGATGGGATATCCTGAACTTCGTCGCGTCAACTGCTCGTGCTGCGAAGGAATTCTGATCCTGCGCGGACGCGTGACTTCCTACTTCTTTAAGCAATTGGCGCAGGAAGCTTTGCGAGCTCTACCCGGCAAGCGATCGATTCTCAATCACGTCGAAGTCGCACAAGGCGAAGTCGCAGAGTGTCCTACTTCGATGATCACCTAACGATCAGAAGTACTCACACGTCGCAGCTGGTTATGTTCCCGATTCATTCATAGATCACCTTATCGAATCCGGACGTGTTCGGTACAAGCCGTCACGCCGACATTTCTCGGAGAGCCGCTCGTGAAAGCTCAGCTCATCTTAGTGCCGATCGATTTCTCCCCGACCGGCTGCACCGCCTTGACCTGCCCCCCTTAAACGAGTCCGGTCGTCAGTCGTAGACTGACGACCGGACTCGTTTAAGGGGGGCAGGTCACGGGCCACGAGTGCTTCGAGTTCCTGGCGAACTTCCTTCGACGCCTTGCCGGCGTACTTCTTCACGGCGCCGAGAAAGTCGGCATCGGCAGCGAGCATTCGCTTTGTGGCGACCGACACGTTCCTACCCGGAATCGCCCGGCCCCGTTGGCGGACATCGTCGACGGTTGCGGAACCCGCGGACGCGATTGCCTTGACGCCGTCGCTCAGACCGTCGAAGACCTCGCGCAAGACATTGCGGCTCGAAGCCGGGATGCTCTTGTCGACGGTCTCCACGGCTCCTTCGAGGACTTCTTGGACCAACTTAGGCACGTCGCTCAACGAGAGTTTGCGATCGCGGAATGCGGCGATCGATAGCGCGCGGACGCGATCTCGCACCGCAGCGCCTTCGGCGGCCTCTTTCGCACCAGCCTTGGTGTGGCGAGCGCCGGTCTTTTTCGTAACCATGGTTTGGGTTTCCAAGGGGTAAATGAACTGACTCGTCGGTGACGTGAACTAAAATCTTCGTCGCACCGATGCCTTTGAGCACGAGAATCCGAGAGGGGGACCGATCGGCCGGCTTCGTTCGAAGTCCAACTAACCGGAGAAAATCCTTCGCAGCCAGTGTGCGATCCGATGGTTCGGATTCGACACCGCTTGAGAGCTCGAAGGCCTCGCATCACCGGCGGCCGTATGCCCGGTGATACTCTTGATTTTGATCCGATAATAGATGGGTTCGAGCGATGTGGTCGGGTCCTGTCCGGGACGCGTTGTCCAGACGTCGCTTCCAGGCTGCCACCACATCGGGAGAGTATTAAGCGCAGTCCACGCTTCCCGCCGTCCATCGTCGAATGTCGGCTGACGGGGTTCGGCGGCCGCGGTGACCGCGACGACATTTCGCGGATGCTCCGGAGCCCGAAGCCGCATCGTCTCCGTCTCGAGAGCCGCCGGCAACTCCTCGTAGACTCCGATCACGATGACGCTGACCCATTGGTCGTAGGCTACAACCTCGTCGAATTCGACACAGACCAGTGGATTGGCGCGCATCCAATCGACCTTACGGCCCCGTGTCGTGAAACCATAAAGACTTTCTGAAGCTTCATGGTAAGCAAGATGCGTGGGGACGATGTACGGCTGGTTTTCGTGCGCGCACGCCAATCTTGCCAGCTTCGCTCCGGCCAATACTTTGAGGCACGCCGTCCGGTCCATCTCACGAATCACCATCGTATATCCTCTTTTCTCGATACCTATCGACGACGTGGCGAACGGCTCGTTAGCGAAGCCCAGGGCTCGCTCCGCAAGCCACTCCGCTCGCAGGATCAATGATGGCATGCGAAACCGTGAGGTCGGTTTCATAGTCTGTCTAGATCCGCGACGTGAACTCGAAGACCTGATCAGCAACTCTTGGGCCGACCGATCCCGATTCCCCGTAAGCGAAAACGCCGCGACTTCTCATGGGATCGTGATTTCGAAGCTCTGGCGCGGAACGAAGTCGCGATCAATCGCGGTTCGATGGACGCGAAAGGTTGATGGCCGCGGACCGCCGCCGCGCGTCGCTGCAGGCGCCTCGTCGATGAGCGATCGAATCGGAACGCCGGAGCGACCCGCCGTCGGATTGATTCAAGATGTGCGGATTCGGTCATTCAAGCGGAGGTTGCGTGCGAATCGGCGCGCATACCGAACCCTTTGTCGGTCGTTATTCGCACCGCTGAATTGATTCGGGCGTGCTCAACCTGCTTATCGAACGGGATTTAGCTTCGATTCCATACCCATGGCCGAGCGAATGTCGTCGCGCCGATCAGACGCGGTATCGGCATTGCATAAGGAAGACGTCGGAAGTCGCATTCAAACAATCGAGGTGGTCTATGTTCAGCGATCGGACGCAAGTCAAGGATGCTCGTCAACCTGTCGGTCCTTGTGGAGTGGTCCGGGCGACCTTGGTCTTGGCGACGTGGGCGTCGCTCGTCGCATTCGTTTCGCCTACGGTGGCCGCCGACTTG
The DNA here is from genome assembly GCA_021413845.1 of Planctomycetia bacterium. Lineage (NCBI taxonomy): Bacteria > Pseudomonadati > Planctomycetota > Planctomycetia > Planctomycetia bacterium. The sequence continues at coordinate 30,476 of JAIOPP010000079.1, forward strand.
AAGTGGAACGATGCGCCGGTGGTGGGCTACGCGCGTGTCGCGCCGCTCGATCGCTTGCAGCGAGACCTATCTTTCTTAGGTGAAAACGTCGACGGCGGGAAATCGATCGGCGGCGTGAAAGACGCGATCATGGAACTCTCCGCCGGTATCGATGCCGCCCGGCCTGCAGGGCTCGTCGTTTATGCCGATGATTCGTTGAACATCGTTGCTTTCGTACCGCTGAAGGATGAGGAGAAGCTGTTCGCCGCACTTCGCTCGCGGTTCGGCTGGGAGTTCCGCCGCGGCGACGACGGAATCTATCGCGGCGGCAATGTCAACGTTGCGGCGCGCGTCTCGGGCTCATGGCTGTTCGTAACGGGAGCGACGCATGCCGCGCGACTGTCGAAGGTTCCCGAGGATCCGATGCGGTTGTTCGAAGGCTTGGATCCGACCGTCACGGCTCAAGCAGGGATGATGCTCGACCAATTGCCCGCCGAATTAAGAAAGACTTTCGACTCCCTGATCTTGGAGTCGTGTGCGCCGGCCCAGAGCGGCGCTGCGGCGGGCTCGTCGAGCACCGAATGGATCGGCCCTCTCACTAAGCAGTTGCTCTCGGATACCCGACGCTGGGAGTTCGAACTGCAATGCCTCCGCCCGGTCGAGCAGTTTCATGTGACGTCGCGGCTGGTCCCCGTGAAAGCGAGCAAGCTCGAAAGTTGGATCGAAGCGGCCGCTCAACGCCCCTCGATGTTCGAACATCTGGCTTCCGAAAATGCCGCCGCGGCGATCATCTCTTCGCTGGCGCTCGACGCCGCGACGATCGAGCCGTTGCTCCGTGCTTGGGACGAGCAGGCTGCGAAGGCGCGAGCCGCCGCACCGTCGCCCGAATCGCCGCAAGCCGAGCTGCGCGCGCTCGGCGTCTTGGTCGCTCAGACCCTGGAGGCCGTGACCACGACTTTGCGAAAGGGAGAACTCGACGGCGGCGTCGTGCTCGAACGACAAGGCCAAGGACACCTCAACGTGCTGGCCGGAGGCACGCTCTACGGCTCGCGCGCCATTCAGGAGAAAGCGCTCGAAGTCGCCCAAATGCTTCAGCCGCAAGAAGGGTTTCGCGCCTTGAACTGGGCTGTGTCGCAAAACGGCGATGTCTCGCTCAACCAGCTTCAACTCCCGATGAAAGACGAGAACGCTCGCCGAATCTTCGGTGAGTCGCTGTATGTGGTGATCGGCTTCGGTCCCGACAGGCTCTATTCGTCGCTCGGAGACGAAGAAGCTATCGGGAAGCTCTCGCTCGCCGTCGATCGCTCGCGCGAAGACCGCCCGTCGCGCGGCGAGCCGCTTCGCGTGACGTTGCGGATGGCTCCGTTCACGGCCTTGCTGAACGACTTCTCCGACAAGAAGTCGGCTTCCGACGGGCAGATTCGTTCCATGGCCGAGCAAATCGCGCCGTACAAGAAAAACGATACGCTTGCCTTCACGGTTCGGGCCGGCGAGGGAGCGTTGGAGAGTCGGTTGCGAATCGATATGGGAGTCTTGCGGATGTTGGCTTCGTCGATTCCGAAACCCGGCGCGCCGCCGCGCCCCGAAACAGGCGTGCCCACCTCACCTCCGGCGGCCGGCGGTTCGAATCTTGCGTTGCGACCCGCGCCCGGCGATCGCTTTCAGATCCAGTTCGATACCGATTCCGAAGTGAAGACCAAGATCGACGCCGCCGAACGGGTCGATCAAGGCAAATACTCGACGCTCTACGACTTCCGCGTGCTCGAAGCCCGACCCGACGGCGCGGTGCGGCTCGAAGCCGTGCTCAAGCGGGCGATCATCAAGAAGACCGGGGCCGACGGCAATTCGTCGTTCGATTCCGCCGCGAAGGGCGCTCCTGAGAAAATGACCGCGGAAACGGTGCTGTATGCGGCCATGGTCGACGAGCCGTTCCAAATGACCGTAGCGGCCGACGGCTCGCTGGGCGAGTTCGGCGGCTTGGCCGAAGCGGTCCAGCGAATGGTCGATAACAAGTTACAGCCCCCCGCGAACGAGCGTGCGCAAGCGCAAGCCTTCGTCGAACAGTCGTTCAATGCCAACGCTCTGCGGGATAGCCTCGGTCGCGCCTTCGAGTTCTATCCCGGCAAGTCAGTCTCCGAGGGAGATCGTTGGAGCCGGACGACCGAAAACTTCTCGGGCATCGATTTCTTCTTAGACAATAAGTATCAGCTGAAATCGCTTGCGGCGAGCGAAGCGGTGATCTCGGTGCGGGCTCAAGTCCGCGAGAAGGAAGCCGATGCCGCCGCGCCGATCCGCTGGGAAGTCTTGGGAACTCAGACCGGCACGATCAAGCTTCGCCCCCAAGACGGCCGCTTGCTGTCGTCCGAGTATGTCCTGAAGTTCGACGCCGAAGCGACGCTGAAGATGGACGGCAAGACGGTCGTCCGTCCGGTGACGTCGACGATCAAAATGACGATCGGTCCGCCCGCCGCTCCCGCAGCGGGCCGTGCCGCAGTCGGAAACGCAGCGGAACGAGAACTGTGGCGGCACGCCGGCGGCCACTTCGCCGACCACGGTTCCGGGAATTGGGTCGAGCGGAGTCAGAACGGCAGCTTCGATCTGCAAGAAGTCGAGCGGAGCCCGCAGCACATCGAGCTTGTTTCCAAGAGCGGCACCGGAACACGCGTCCGCCTGTTCGCAGGGCAATCGGACATTCTCCGCCGGGGGCAAGGCCCGTGGACCCGGCAATACAACGGCGATTGGGCGGCCGCACCGGCGGCGGAGCAACGCGTCTTCTGGAGTCACCCGCAAGGATTCTTCGATCAGGTTGCCGAGGGGAAGTGGCTCGAAAGGAGCGCTAACGGGGCGTTTCACTTCGTCGAAGCGGCGCGGACCGATGACTACGTCGAACTGCGAAACATGCAAACCGGAACACTTGTCCGCCTGTTCGGCGGCCGTTGCGAACTGAAGGGCGAAAAGCAAAGCGAGTTCACGACCCGTTATCAGGGTGAATGGAAAGCCAGATAAGCCTGTACGACTCCTGCAAGTAGTTCAGTAGGGCCCGTACCCAACCGACCTTGTCGATTCTCCTATCGGCCGCCGTTCAAACTGCGTTAATGAAACGTGAACGAGTAACGACCTTCAAAATGTTTGCCACGCCGAGGATGTAGAACATGACCGCCATCGCTACCGAATTCATCAAACGCTTCGCCCAGATCGGCATCGAGGACATTGCGAGCGTCGGCGGGAAGAACGCCTCGCTCGGGGAAATGGTTCGCGAACTGGTACCGCGAGGAATCCGCGTACCCGACGGCTTCGCCGTCACGGCCGAAGCCTACCGTTACTTCCTCACGGCGAATCGGCTCAACGACGAAATTCGCCGCGAACTCGGCGCACTCGACGTCGGTGATGTCGCCGCTCTGCAACGGTGCGGCAGCCGTGTGCGACAACTGATTCTCGACGCGACTTTTCCCGACGACCTGCGGCAGGCGATCGTCGAAGCGTACG